>CALELC010000172.1 GCA_937904535.1 uncultured Planctomycetaceae bacterium | reverse complement strand
CCGACCGCCGTGTGTCGCCGACCGCTCCGCCGGTCGGAACTCTTCTCCATCCCGACATCCCCTGCGCCACCTCCCCGTCGACACATCCTTCAGCACTTCTCTCTCACTCGCAGCGCTAATCCGACTCTCTCACTCGCAGCGCTAATCCGACCGCGCTCGGACACGTGAAATTGCTGCCGCGACGCCATCCACGGGAGTCGTCGGTTGCTCGCGCGACCATTCACACATTTTTTTCTGCGGCGTGTGACCCGACGTGTCATAGCCCGTGGCGATGATTGGAATGTCATCGGGTTGCAATCGACCCGAGCCCTACCGATCCATCACCGGGCTGAGCCCCGTCCATCATTTGAGACTGCAGAAATGAGATCAACCCTGAGCCGAGCCATGCAGGATTCTGACCGCTTTGTCGTGGAACTTGACTATTGCGACTCGAAGGGGGAACTGACCCACCGCGTGATCAGCCCGATCCGCTTCCTGCCGGGTGATCGCCTACTAGCGCTGTGTCTGTGTCGTGAGGAGCCACGACAATTTCACCTGAGCCGCTGTAGCAACGTTAAATTGCGGCGTGCGGAACATTTTGTGATGCCGCTGATGTTGACCTCGGTCGGCGAGTAAACCTGGGTGACTGAGAGATCTTTAGGAAACTTTTTTCATAATCCGGCCGAAAAAGCCGTGAACAATCCAGCGGGCGAAGCGCATAATAAAGACAGCCGTGCCGCCAACCCCCTCACAACGAGGCCATCTCCCCCGTTAGCTGCAACTGGTGCTAATGCGCGGGCCAGCCAGATTTTTTCAAGGCCACCTAGAAACCGCCATCGATTGCTCTGGTTTGATTGATCACTGGCCGTTTCCTGACCGAAAGAATTTGACTGGCAGGCGACTGCCTGTTTTTGGCATTCACTGTGCATGAGGGAATTTTCGGTCTCGGTTCCAGTTCCCGCCTTGTTCTACCTCACCTGCCTTGTCGGCGTCTCCCATCCGAACCTGATTCTGTCGAGCGATCTCTGGCTATTGCCGGCCTATTCGCTTCAGGAAATCATGCGGCGTTTGCGAGCGCACTGTCAGCGGCAGGCTCACCACCCGTTTGAAGGATATTTTTAGAAATGTCTTCGACTCAGGAGTTGGATTCTCCCGCGCTTGCCGGCTCGAGTGCAGCTCGCGACGAATCGTCGCTGTTCGAAGTCTCTCGATCGCCCTATGCGATCCGTGAAGTTCCGGTAGTCCTGCAGGGCTCCGAAACGATTCCTGCCTCGCTGCAGGTCACCCTGCACTATCCGCGACTGTTCGTCGAAGGCCTGCAGGACTTGATCCCCGACCACCTCGAGCTCGACATCTCGTCGCTCGCAAGCGGCGGATCGCTGCGCATCGATCAGTTGCAGTTGCCGTCTTGTTGCGAAGTGATCGGAGTCTGGTTTATGAACCCCGTCGTCACGGTCGCTCCCGCTGAGTAGCATCAGCGCCGGACGCAGCACGCTGGGAACGTCCCAGTGGTGCACGACTTGATGGCATTTCCGGCGGACAAGAAGTCTGCCGGTGCACCCTTTTCAGCGGCGGCTGGATTGGTAGACTTACTCGCACGCACCCGTGGCACAATTGGATAGCGCATCGGTCTTCGGAACCGAGGGTTGCAGGTTCGAATCCTGCCGGGTGTACTCTGCTGCCGCTCCACCACCAGCGGCAGCCATCTTAACCCCGGCTTCTCCGGGGTTTTTTCGTGCCTAGAGTGAGCCGTCTGCATGTCTCGAAGCCAGCGTCCAACGCGGCTGGCGAGGGTGATTGCGGGCCTACTGGGGCCGATAGGCATGCACCGCCCGCTGGGCCTGGGTAAGCTGTTGATCTGTGTGTCGTGCCCCCCTCACCACCCGGCTTCCAGCATCCCATGCGCTTTTACGTTTACTTGCTGCTCCTGCTGCTGACTCCGCTCGTTCGGGCTTCCGCCGCTGAGTTACCGCCTCCTGAGCGATTTGATCTCTTCCTGCTCATCGGCCAATCCAACATGGCAGGTCGCGGTGAACTCGCCGACGAGGATCGGGTACCGCACCCTAGGGTGCTGGCGTTCAACGCCGAGGAGCAGTGGGTGCCTGCGGTGGATCCAATCCATTTCGACAAACCCACGATGGTTGGCGTCGGACTTGGACGCACCTTCGGCATCGCGCTCGCTGACCAGGCACCGGAGGTCACAATCGGGCTGATTCCCTGCGCTGTAGGGGGATCGCCGATCGACGCGTGGACGCCAGGTTCCTACTACGCCCCGACCAAGTCTCATCCCTGGGATGACGCTCTCCGCCGAGCTAAAGCCGCGACGCAGCACGGAAAACTCCGCGGCATCCTTTGGCACCAAGGCGAATCCGATTGCAACGCTGAGTCCGCCGATGCCTACCAGCAAAAGCTCGATGACCTCATTCACCGACTGCGTCTGGAGCTCGACGCTCCCGAAATCCCGGTGATCGTGGGACAGCTTGGCCAGTTCCCTGAACGTCCTTGGAACGAGTTCAGGCAAACCGTCGACTGCGCCCATCGGGAACTCCCCCAGCGGGTAACGAGAACCGCGTTTGTTCCTTCGGACGGCCTGGTGCACGGCGGCGATGAAGTCCATTTCGATGCGGCATCGTATCGCGAGTTCGGTCGCCGGTATGCCAGCGTCTTCCTCTCGCTGACGACCCCAACGGTCGCTTCCGCCCCAAACGCTGACTAGCAATCCAACGCGCTGGCTGTCACCAACGCTGGCTGTCACCACCGCGCCGGAAACAATGCAGAGTCACAAACTGCGATGAACTGCAGATGCACCGACTCGGTTTCCATCGATTACGTGCTGAGAAATGTGCACAGATTTCCGCCTGATCTGAGCAATTCGAACACTTACGGGATCATTAATCTGTTGCTCGCGGCGATCGTCTCATCAAAGCGACTCCAATGATTCCGCCGATGACCGCACCCATGGGCGCGGCGATGAAAAATGCCGTCATGGCGGCCTCGACGCTGCGGTCGTGCGTATTGGACGACAACTTTTCAACTGCGACGTAGCCGCCGACCGCAAACACAATGAAACCGGCCACTGAACCGACGAAAGCGATCAGCAATCGCCTCATATTGAAGTTTCCCAATTTTTGAATGCCCCCAGTGATTGAAGTGGAGCATATCACTGACTTTCACTGAGATGCGATGCCTTAAACCATCCGCCCAGATCTCGGCCAAACATCCAACCTTGTATCCGCCTCCTCCATTACTCGGCCAAGTTCCGTTGACCACTCACGAGAATGGATCGTGCGGGGACGAATCATCGAAGAATACGTAGCATCCCCAGTCTTTTTCCTCTGTGCAACGGCGTTCACTGCTTGATACGCGACCATTTAGAAAGCGAACCCCCAGCAAGCCGCGCAGCCGAATGAGCTGACTCAGTGAAGCAAGCTCACGCTGCATCAGCGATGCGTGAAAGAGTGATGTGCGACTCTGTACCCGGTGGCCAGCACGGCAAGGTGCTAGCGCTTCCACCTCCATTCGATACAACCCGTGCGGCACGACGCTCTTTGCTTTCGACCCACATGTAGTCAACAGTCAGCGCCCCAACACGTCAGGACAATCAAACCAACTGTCTTAGCAGTCCTTCGCGTCTGCATCCCGTGTCCCATTTGTGTCAGGCTGTATGTAACTAATCATTCGAGGCGACTCCTCGTCGCACCGCCACCCTCTACCGTATTGGGATCCGTACCGGACGATAGACCGTTACCGCTGAACCGGTAGCAAGAAAGGCTGACGTGGGGCCTCCCCGCAGAAACGTCGCCAGCGAAGCGCCAGAGAGCGTTTCCAGATCACCCTCAACAGCCGTTGACGCTGCCGGAGCCACCTGCCACGCGGGGAGCGTCACCTGATATTCGATTGTGCCGCCGTCTCGTTTGCGCGTGTAGCCCCAGTAGTGCTCAGTGATAAACTCCGCCTCGCTACCGGGCACCAGCGACTCGGGAGGCCCTGCTGGGATGAAACTGATCCGCCCCCACTGACCAGCATCCTCGCGCCAACTGTACTCGACTCTTGACGGCAAACCGCCGGAGCTCGCCGGAGGAATCATCGAGTGCCGCATCGGCCGCGATTCGTAGGGCTCGTTGTAGACCCGACGGGC
>CALELC010000171.1 GCA_937904535.1 uncultured Planctomycetaceae bacterium | reverse complement strand
GCCGTGGACGGGGCCGAGCGCTGGCGTCTTCTGGCCAACTCCGAGCTAATGATCCTTCCAACGTATAGCGAAAACTTTGGGATCGCGATTGCTGAAGCCTTGGGTGTCGGCACTCCTGTCCTCACGACCACGGGCACCCCATGGCGAGGTCTTGAGCAGCACCGCTGTGGATGGTGGATCAATCCCGATGTCGCGTCACTAGCATCGGCGCTTGAGACTGCCACTCGAATGAATCGACAGGAACTCAAAGCCATGGGGGCCGCCGGTCGGTCCTGGATGGCTCGGGAGTTTACCTGGCCGTCGATTGCTCAACAGATGCTAGCTGCATACCGCTGGGCATTAGGACAAGGCGATCAGCCAACCTGCGTCTCTCTAACGTAGATTGAGACTGGCGGTGCTTCCCTCATGACTGACATCGAACCTCGTTTTAGTCCCTGCGTATTTGATTCCCGCCTCCGAATGAGGCGTTCCGTTTGGCCTTTGTGCCACCTTCATCTCTAGCGAAAACACATGCAACTTAAGACTATCGGCCAAGTCGTCGATGGAGGCTACTGTGTCGGTTGCGGCGCCTGTGCCTATGCAGGCGGGTTCAAGATGCAACTCAACCAGTACGGCGAATATGTCCCACAGGGAGCCTCCGACCGCGCTCACAACGCTGATGACCCATTGCAGATCGTTTGCCCTTCGCTCCAGCCTCAGCTGAACGAAGATGTCCTCGCCGCACCGCTATTTGCAGAGCACTGCGAACACGACTCAAAGATTGGCTACTACTGCGAGCTGTTCGGCGGTTATGTTGCAGAAGGCGCCTACCGGGAAAACGGAACCTCTGGCGGTTTTGGAACTTGGATCGGCAGTGAACTGCTCCGCCTGGGCCTGATTGATGGCGTCATTCATGTCAAGCCTCAGCAAACGCAAGACGCCGATGAACCTCTTTTTCGGTATGCAATTAGTCGAGACGAGGCTGAAATTGTTGGCGGTGCAAAGACTCGGTATCACGTCGTCGAGTTCTCCGGCGTTCTTGAAGAGGTGCGACAGACTGAGGGTAGGTACCTGTTCGTTGGCGTACCGTGCATGTGCAAGGCGATCCGCCGAATCCAACGGATGGACCAGGTCATCGCTGACCGCATCGTTTTCGTCGCATCGTTGGTTTGTGGTCATTTGAAAAGCACCAACTGGACGAAGTCGCTCGCCTGGTCACAGGGTATCGAACCCAAGGACCTGGCTGCATTTCAGTATCGCACCAAATCACCGGAGATACCCGCAAGGGCCTACGTCTTCCGCGCTACTCCGCGCCAATCTTCGCTGCCTGTTATTCAACAGGACTCAGCGGCGGTACCGGGCGGCAAATACAACAGCGGCGCACTCATGCTGAACGCTTGCGACTATTGCGACGACGTCGTTGGTGAGACAAGCGATATCACGATCGGAGACGCATGGCTGCCGCGATTTGAAGCCGATAACAGGGGCACAAACCTTTTGGTTGTCCGCAATCCTAAACTCCGAGACCTGCTGTGCAGTGCCGCTGATAGCGGACGCGTCCAACTGAGTCGAATCAGCGCCAAAGAGGCGGCGAATTCACAGTCGGGAGGATTTCGCCACCGCCGTGAGGGACTCTCCTACCGGCTTGCCGTCGCCGAAGCACAAGGCATTCCCTATCCAATCAAACGCGTCAAACCAAATGAGTTCCGCATTTCTCGCTTACGAAAGCGCGTCTACGACGCTCGTCGAGAAGTGGTCGTTCAGTCGCGTATCTATTTTCAGGCAGCGATTGCGAACTCGGACTTTTCCATCTATGCAAAGGCGATGAACCCCTTGGTCAGCCACTTGCGGAGACTCGAGTATCGCAGCATCTTCTTCCGAGCTCTTACCAACCGGCTTACAAGACTATTGCGTCGGGGCTTGTTTACACTGCAACACAAATCTGACCGCAATTCTGATCGCACCTAACACATGGGTAAACGCCTTTATCAAGATGCCATCCCCCTTGGCACCAAGCTGCGTCGCCTCCTCTGGTCAATCGCCTACGGGCTGCTTTTTCGCCTGTCGCCCAAGACAGGATTCAACGGCTGGCGCATTTTTTTGCTTCGCCTTTTCGGCGCCACGATTGGGAGCGGGTGCCGAATTGCGCCAACCTGCCGAATCTGGCATCCCTGCAACTTAGACCTTGGCGACCAGGTGTGCCTAGCCGAAGAGGCGGACATCTACTGCGTTGGTAAAATACAGATTGGATCCAATGTCACGATAAGCCAGCGAGCCTATCTATGTACCGCGTCGCACGACATTTCGCGACTTGAGCGACCGCTAATCGTTTCCAATATTCAGATTGGATCACATGCGTGGGTATGCGCGGAGGCATTTGTTGGCCCCAATGTCAGCATCGGAGAAGGAGCAGTCGTCGGCGCTCGCGCCGTCGTCTGCAAGGACGTCGATCCCTGGTCGGTGGTGGTCGGCAATCCAGGCGTCGCTATTCGCAAACGCACGCTTATTCAATCGAACAACCTAAGCGCTCATTGAGCGGGCAAGGCTGAACTGCCGGAAGAATAGAGGCCCATTCGCAATCTATCCGTGTGCACGTATCGCCGCTCGATCCGCGACTGCATGTATCGACTAAGCGTCCCTCACATCGCGGCCTCCGAACTGCAACCGGAAAACCTGCACGCCGGGCCGGACACGTCCGTTCGTTGAACGATATGCCTTTCTTAGACTACACTGCCGCCATCATCATACCGCCTCTTCAAGCGTTCTGCCCCACATGCGTGTTTCGCTTCTAACCTACCACTTTGTCGACAACTACGGCGCTGCGCTTCAAGCCTATTGTTTGCAGAAACACCTGCAGGCTTTAGGTCATGATGCGGCTTTCATCGATTATCGACCGAGTCATCTCGTGAGTGGCGGCAGCTTTCGGCTTCCTCTCGATCGTTGGCGAGTAAAGGCCAATCTTACGATCGGATATCTTAAAGCTCGCGAGCTTCGCAAAATGCTTCTCGGCGATGGTGGAAAGAGGCGGAGTTTCGAAGAATTTCACCGTGACTACTTGCACATTGTAGGGCCGACATACCGCAGCTATCAGTCGTTGACAAAACGCCCACCGGATGCTGATGCCGTTATCTGCGGAAGCGACCAGATTTGGAATTCGTCCGTACAATACGGAATTGATCCGACTTATTTTCTGGGCTTCGCACGTCCTGACCAAAAAACACTTTCTTACGCGGCGAGCTTCGGCAGACCGTCCGTCGAGGAGCGGTACCGAAATCAAGTAGCATCCCTTTTGGGTGGCGTGCAGGCAATCTCGGTTCGCGAGGCCAGCGCAGTCGATATTGTCGCGGAACTGACGGGAAGAACGGCGACCTGGGTTCCGGACCCAACGTTACTAATCACCGATGGGCACCCCGAGGCCGTCCCACCTCGGAATATTAATTCCGACTACACGTTTTCGTACACGCTGCGAAGCCGGGAACTCGTTGCGCAAGTGGAGCAACGGATCGCCCAGCTGCTGCACCGACCGGTCGTCCGCCCTGCAAGTATCAAAACTTCCAAGGATTCAATCCCAGGACCATTGGAATGGCTTGGATACATCAAGTCCTCGCAATTTGTAATTACGAATTCGTTTCACGGCACGGCCTTCAGCATTATTTTCCGCCGTCCATTTGTGTTTGTAGGCTTACCGGGAGCGAAAGCCGCGTTTAATGAGCGAGCGCACTCGCTGCTCACGCGTCTCGGGCTCGAGGACCGAATGATTCACGAGTGGGATGCGAGTCGACTCGAGCGGATTTCATCAACGGAACCAGATTGGTCGGCGGTGGAGTCAAAAATGAATCTCTGGCGAGCAGAGGCCAATCGGTTCCTTCAGGACGAACTCAGTAAAACCAGTGCATCGCAAGCCATCGCCCCCTAGATAGCATCGTTCGCGTCGATGTGAACGGGATTGGCAAACGAGGTGACGACGAGTTCCTGCTGCACAACCTTGTGCGGCGGGAACAGCAAGTGGCTCCCCTATCGAACTTGGACATTTGACCTCGGGGGAGCGGTTGCCCGTCCACCGACACGCGGCGCAAGAATTCCGCCAGGTGAAAACACTGACGCCCGAGTGTTGCCCCAATTTCCTCGCCAACCGGCAGTTCGCTCACGCCGCTGCGATTTTCCGACGTTTCGGGGTCCCGCCGATTGCAAATCGCAGCTACCGAAATAACCACGTGACCGCCGATTCAGCGGCATTTTGAATTTTCCCAGCGTTCGCAATTTGTCATCAGCCATCTCTCGAATCACGCCACCAATGCCTGAGTCCCCAAGAGCATTTTCACTCTTCGCCGTCATTCTGACGTATAACGAAGAGCGTCATCTAGAGCGGTGCATTAAGAGCCTGGGAGACCTGTGCGAGAAGATCATTGTCGTTGACAGCTTTTCTACTGACTCGACCGTTGATATTGCACGGTCGCTAGGCGCGGAAGTTTATCAGAACCCCTACGTCAACCAAGCGGTACAGTTCAACTGGGCTTTAGACGAAGTTATTCAAGGCACAGGCCAGTGGATTCTGCGGATCGATGCCGACGAGGTTCTGTCGCCAGAGTTGCAAAATGAGATTCGCCAACAGCTCGCATCGCTGAAGGACTCCGTTTCCGGGGTGTTCATCAACCGACGGATCGCTTTCCTGAATCGTCCTATCCGATATGGCGGCCTGTTCCCCATAAGTGTTCTGCGCATCTTTCGCAGCGGGAAGGGACGCAGCGAGGTACGCTGGATGGATGAGCATATTCAGGTGTCGGGTGAGACTGTCCAATTGAACGGCGAGATCCTCGATGACAATTTGCAGCCACTCACTTGGTGGACGCAGAAGCACAACTCCTATTCAAGCCGCGAAGTCGTTGACACCCTGAATCGAAAATATCGATTCATGCATCTCGACTCGATCGCCTCACTGAAGTCAGGCGGTCAGGCATCCCGGAAACGGTGGATCAAAGAGAATATTTACGCGAGAATGCCGCTCGGAGTCCGCTCAGTCTTGTATTTCTTTTATCGTTACATTCTACGGCTAGGGTTTCTGGATGGGACCGAGGGCTTTGCCTTTCATTTCCTTCAAGGTCTCTGGTATCGGTGCCTGGTCGATCTGAAACTGCGGGAAGTCGAGAAGTACATTGAGCGGCATCAGTGTCCGCCGCAGGAAGCCATCAAGGCGGTTCTTGGGATCGATGTCTAGGAATGCTTCAGCGACACGCCATCCAGTTTGCCACTGGAATGCCGCCGGAAGCTGATCCATGTTCGATGCGCAGTGTAACGACGGCGGATGGTGGAGCTGGCACCAAAGCATCCGCGGTTCGGGGATCGGTAGACCGACCGCCGGCACCAGCAGGACGGTTCAGGCGTGAACTTCGGGCTCGGGTGCCAGCCGTGGTGTGAGCAATGCCTCAAGATCCCGACAAAGACGAAGAAGAAGTGAGCGATTGGAAGCGGTGGCTACGCCTGCCACCCGCTTAGCGCCGAGCGGTTCAACCCTGCCTGCTGTTGGGACTTCATCTTCGACGAAGCGTCTGCCGCGGCGCTACGAAGTCTGATCGCCAGCCGCAAGCTGCAGATGTGGATCCTTACCCGTATTTGGTGGGCAGATTAGTGCGCTGCCCTCTCGCCTAGGCGGATCGCTGGTTGAGTTGCTTCCTGCCCCGTTGCTCGCTGCTCACCTACAGGCCAGGCTGATCGACCACGGCAGTCGCTCATCGCGCCCGTTCACCGGGCGGGTACCTGGCGACAGCAATGGACGTTCTTGAGGCCGCCCTTCGTTCAGCAGGTCCTTCACAACGTTCCTTGCCATATGTCGATGAAGTGATTTTACTTGCGGTTCGGGTTTTATGCTAAACACCCCAAGCTGGTAGTTTCCAGCGTGGTTGATTTAGATCGAGTGTGTCTGGTGGCTGTAAAATGAAGTATCGAAGCGATATTGACGGTCTGCGAACGGTGGCTGT
>CALELC010000170.1 GCA_937904535.1 uncultured Planctomycetaceae bacterium | reverse complement strand
GGAGCGGTAGTGGGCGAGCTCCGCATAGGTTTCCGCAATCCGCGACTCGAGCGACTCACTGACCGAATCGTCAGACTTCGCCGGGCCTGCTGGCGATGACGCGGCCGGCAGAAGCTCTGCGTTTTCCACACCACTGGGCAACAGAAACTCAGCCAGTGCGAGTTGGTTTCTCTCCAGCTGCGCGGCGATGATTCCCAACAGCGACTGGAGGACATCCGCGGCGGCTTTGCTTTGAGAGATCGGAGCCGTTGGGTGGTCGGCTAACCAGGCCCAGCCCTTGTCTTCCAGGGTGAGCTGAATCGCCTGGACGGTCCGCTTGCCGGCTCGCACGCGAGGTCGCTTCTGCTCCACAATCAGGCCGGCGCGGATCAAGGGTGCGCGTTTAGATCTCTCGCTCAGACTGTTATTCAAATCCGCTAACCAAGCGGTGCCCTGGTTCACTGCCAGACCCCAGAGCAGCAGGCTTTGCATCGGATCGGGGTGATGTTCCATGGGTCATCCTATCACAATGGGATACTGTCGACGGAACTCAAGAAAACGACGAATCTTTTCGATGCAAGCTTCGAGATCTTGCATAATTTCATCGTGTGGCAGACGCAGCACCAGATAACCGCTGATATGCAACTCATAATCACGTTGCCGGTCGATGCCAAACGCAACACGATTCGAATGGTGACGGTATCCGTCGACCTCAACTACGATTTTTGATGCATCAGCCAGCAGGTCCACGATGTAAGTGTTGCCGTGCTCTGTCGTCACGGGGCAGTTGAAACGAAACTGTCCAGCGAGCGTGGCGTCAGACTGCAACGTCTGGTAGAGCTTCTGCTCTCCTGGGCTCAGCGGGTGTGGTCGGCCGAGCAGTGGCCACAGACGCACCTTGTTCTCTTCCGGCTCCGGCGGGCCGTGAGGTGTCGGCTGGCCAGCATGTGTCCAGAATATCGGTTCATAGTCAATACTCGCCAGCTCCGGCGATCCAGCGAGCGCGGCGTTCAGCAGCAAACAGCAGTGGGCCGATGAGTTGGCGGCGAGCCACTGCGTCACCCGGCAGATGCCATCGAGGCGCACGTCGCTTCGATTATTCGAATCGACGGCGAGCACAATGGCGAGTTCACCTTCGGCGATTGCAGCTGTTAGATGTCGCAGCGTCATCACCGGAGGGTGTTCTTCGGCCAGTGGCAACTGGCCTTGCCGACAAGCATTCCAGGCTTGCCGGATCCATTCAGGCGATAAGCTCGCCCGCTGAGCGACTGCGACTAGCCGATCAGGCGACAGCAATTCGGTCCGCTGGTCGAAGCCAAACCAGTGAGGCCAAGAGGCGCGAGCAACACACGCGAGTTCCTGCAGCACCAGCCGGATCGCGTCATCAATCCGTGGCGGTTTGTGCCACCGCAGGACAACCCACCGGCCGCAGCGCTCTTCATCAGGTGCCAGTTCGAGGGCCGACAATGCTTCGTCGATGGCACCAGCAAACACGCACTTGGGTACACCAGCCGGCACCTGGCACAGCAGATCCCGCAGTGAGCGATCGATCGACGTTGTAGGCACCCGATTCTCCCCCAGATAGTATGCGGCTCGATTGTATCACACCCATCAATCAAGGGGGGGCGGCCTGCGTTATCTCCCGATCACTCCAGCGGCTGAGCCGCAGTCGGCACTGATCTTGCCTCCAGCTGTAGAACCATTGTCCTCCATTGTTCCTGTCTTATTCTGGGATCCTGAACAACTGGGGACAATGATTCGACGATCGGGACGGATAAGACTGAGACCGCAGCGCTCGGCTGCGTTACCGGTCCGCGTGGTCAAGCACTGGAACCGTAGGGCGGCCCCAAGGGGCGCGGATAAATTCCTGATTCTTGCCCGCTGATCGAATCTGCAGGCCAGGCATGTGGTCTTGGCCTTGCGGCTACTTTGTTTTCCGCTGGGTGATCAATTCAGTGGGGATGGCGAGCAATTCGACGGCGATCTCAGCGACCATCGCTCGGCCTTTGGTCAACCAGGCCGATGCAAATGCCCACAGCGCAATCCATTCGGTCCAAAACAAAAAGTTGTATCGGTTGAGAAGCACCTTCCAGTTCGGCGGCAGAAGAAAGATATAAGCCCCCATCGCGAGCACGCTTAACACGATCACCAATCCACTGCTGCGATAAATCAAGTTCCGCAGGGCCTCATGCGGTGCGGTCTCATGCTTGACCTCATCGGCGCTGGGAAAGTGGTACAGCGAGTAAAAGGCGAGCGTTAAAAAAAACGCTCCGCCGCTGATTGTGTGTAAGTATCCGGTCAAGGTGCGTTGAAAGAGCGGATCGCTGTTCGGGTCGAGCGGGAAAAATGCGATTCCCAGTGCCGACAGGCAGCCGACGTTGGCGGTCCAGTGTTCGATCCAGTCGTAACCGCGGTAGCAGAACAGAAAGATTCCGATCGCGCATAGCGTGCCAACGAACACATCTCGCAGCCCCGTGTGATAGTAGCTACTGAGGTTGTCTTGGAACTCGATCCCAAACACCAGCCAGCCAATGGGGCCGAGCACCACCGGCAATAAGATTCCGCTCAGACCGATCGCTCGGCGAATGCTCATGAACGAGAGGACCAGAGAGTTCGTCCGCTCGGGAAGGTCAGGCATCATGATTGGTATTGGTTAGTGAAGTCGCTGGGGGGATCGAACGTGATCGGACATGGGATGACATTGCCTGCACTGCAAGCAAAACCGAACCCGTCGAGGAAGGATTGGATTCTATGAACCGGCGATGCTGCTGAGATTCTGGTAACCGATCACACCGACAACGGCCACATGCAGTGCCACGGCGAGCCAGAATCGAATTTGGAACGAAAGCTTCTTGGTTTTGTGCCGGAAGTATCGCTGGCCGAGCAGACCACCGGGCCATCCGCCCGCTAAGTCGATGAGGTGCAGCGTCTGTTCCGGTACCCGCCGCCGCCCGAGCACAGCTTGTCGTTTGTCCCAGCCATAAAAGGCAAAGCTTATGCCACTGAGCAGCGTGATCCCACCCAAATAGACAGCGGCCAAAATCATCGGAATCGACTGGGTGTAAGGTTAGAGGAAGCACTCGCCGGGCGACCCCATCGCGGTGGCGACCCGAGGATTGCTGCACCAGGAACGGCAGAGCGGCGCATCTGGGCGTGCTCGTCCTGCCGCAGTAATATCTTCCGTACCTCGCCACTGGGAAACCCGTGGACGCCGCCTCTGGCGATCCCTCTTCTGCACGAACGAGCCGACATGAACGACGATCAGGATGCCTACGAAAAGCTCGGTGCTTTTTACCTCGGCCGTGTCCGCGAGCCTGCCTCTGGGCAAACGACGCGGGACTATTTGTTGTTCGACTCCCGTGATCTGACGACGCATGGCGTGATCGTCGGCATGACCGGCAGCGGCAAAACCGGGCTGGCGATTGCGATGCTCGAAGAAGCTGCAATGGACCGCATTCCGGTGATCGCGATCGACCCCAAGGGAGATCTGGCGAACCTGCTGCTGACCTTTCCGCAGCTCGCTCCCGATGATTTCCGCCCCTGGATCAACGCCGAGGTGGCACACCAACAGGGCCAAGAGCCGGATGAGTTTGCGGCAGCCCAAGCCGAGCGATGGCGCGCGGGGCTCGAGTCGTGGGGCCAGGACGGCGAGCGAATCAAGCGGCTGCGAGAGCAGGCAGAGTTTGCCGTTTATACACCGGGAAGCACTGCGGGGCGGCAAGTGTCGGTGTTGCGATCATTCACGGCGCCAAGCGATGCGGTGCTGAGTGACCCTGATGCCCTTCGCGATCGCGTCGGTTCGACGGTCACGAGTCTGCTGGCGCTCTTAGGCGTGGACGCTGATCCGCTGCGCAGTCGCGACCACATTTTGCTGTCGAACATCTTGCAAACCGTGTGGCAGCAGCGACGGTCACTCGAACTGGGGCAATTGATCGAAGCGATTCAGCGACCGCCGTTTGCAAGAATCGGGGTGATGGAGCTCGAGAGCTTCTATCCTGCCAAGGACCGCTTCGATCTCGCCCTGCGGTTCAACGGGCTGCTGGCCTCACCCGGCTTCCAAGCGTGGACCGAGGGAGAGCCGCTGGATATTTCAGCTTTGCTTTACACGCCGCAGGGTCGACCGCGCGTGAGTATCTTCTCGATCGCCCACCTCGGCGACCAGGAGCGGATGTTTTTTGTGGCGATGCTGTTGAACGAAATCCTCTCGTGGATGCGGGGCCAAAGCGGCACCGCGAGCCTGCGGGCACTGGTCTACATGGATGAGATCTTTGGCTTTTTTCCACCTTCGGCTAACCCGCCCTCCAAAGCCCCGATGCTCACGCTGCTCAAGCAGGCCCGGGCGTACGGTGTGGGGATGCTGCTGGCCACACAGAACCCGGTCGATCTGGACTACAAAGGGCTCGGCAACACGGGAAGCTGGTTCATCGGTCGGCTGCAGACCGAGCGGGACAAGCTGCGGATCATGGACGCGCTGCAAGGTGCGGCGGCCGGCGACAGTTCGTTGTCGCGCAGCGAGCTCGATCGCCTCATTTCCGGTCTGGGGCAGCGCGTGTTCCTGATGCATAACGTGAACGACGATGCGCCAACGCTGTTCGAAACCCGCTGGGTGATGTCGTATTTGGCGGGGCCAATGACGTTGCAGCAACTGCGGCAACTCCAGGATCGGCAAACGGCGGTAGCACAAACAGGAGACGAGGGTGCGAACGAGCCGGCTGCCGATGCATCCACGGCCAGCAAGGAAACTGCCGAAACGCCAGAGGCTCTGCCGGCAGCGAGTCAACGGCCGATTCTCCCCGCGGGGATTGACGAGCATTTCGTCGTACCTCGTCGCGGCGGAACCGGGCTGCGCTATCGAGCGGCGCTGGGAGCGTTTATCGACGTCGCCTACCGCAGCTCACGGCACGGCGTTGACGAGACCCGGCCGCTGCGGCTGGTGGTACCGATGTCAGCTGGCCCCGTGGCACTGGACTGGGAGCGGGCGGCGTTGATCGACGTGGAACCGGACGAATTGGATACCGTGCCACGGGATGCGGCTGGATTCGAACCTTTGCCAGCTGACGCCACCCAAGCGCGCAGCTTTACCGCGTGGGGCCGTGACGCTCAGCGGTGGATTCAAGCCAATGTTCCGTTGACCTTGTACGAGTGCAAGTCGCTCAAAGCGGTCTCGCATCCAGGAGAGAGCGAGTCCGCGTTTCGGATGCGACTAGCCGATCTTCGCCGCGAGGCGCGCGATGCGGAGGTGGAGCGGATTCATAAGCGTTATCAGCCGCGTTTTGCCACGCTACAGGAACGTGAACGACGAGCGTTGCAGGCGGTAGAAAAGCGCGCGGCGGCCGCCCAACAGCGGACACTCGATGCTGCCGTAAGCGTTGGCGGAGGGCTGCTGGCAGCGTTGTTTGGACGCAAGTCGGTCGCAACGCGAGCTGGCAGTGTGATTCGCTCCGCAGGCCGAGTCATGCAACAGCGGCAGGAAGTGAGTCAGGCGACGGAGACCGTTGAGGCGGTCCGGCAACAGATCGCGCAGTTGGAAGAGGAATTGAAGGCTGAGGTGCGGAAGGTTGAGTCGGTATCGGGCGAACGAGAGCCGCTCACTGAAGTCGCCATCCGCCCGACATTGACTGCGATGTCGGTGCGTCTCGTGACTCTGCTGTGGTTGCCGGAGGATGCCAACGGGCAGCCACGATGGCGCTAGTCGGCAGCGACGCGGGTGCCATATAGTTCGACATCGGCAACAACGGCTGTGTCACCCATACCGGGATCATCGACGATCAGCAGGACGAACCGTGCGTCGACCGGTTCTAGATCGATATCGGTCACGTTGTCGACGTTTCCTCGAAAACGATCGGCCACCGTCCAGGACTCACCGTCGAGGCTGATTTGTAGGGTGAAGTCGCGCGTATTGTGCTGAGGTGATACTCCGGTGTCAGCGGCGTGCCGAATCACATATCGGTTGAGCCGGAATCGCTCACCCAGATCGAACTGCAATGCTGCGGGGCCCTTGCTTGCTGATTTCCAATAGGTGCTCGGCGTCCCATCAAACGCAAGTGCTGGGTTGCTCTGGTGATCATGGGAGGTGACTGTTGAGGAGGGCAAGAGCGCTAGGTTGAACGGCAAGCGGTGCGCTTCGTTGTAAAGATTGAAATAGTGATCGGCGCGGACGAACTGTACCTGGTCGCTGTACCGTTCATCCATATCGCGAACGAACGCCGCCAATTTCTCGGGTTTCAGCTCGCCCCACACGTCGACTTGATAGGCCAGAAACAGCGGGGACTGGCGATTCCAGCTTGCAAGTTCTGCTTGGAAAGAACGGTTGATGTGTTCGTAGGTTCCGGCATAAGGGATCACCAATTTATCGAACCGCACTCGCTGATTCTCGACGCTGCCCTGCACTGAGGGAACATCACGAAAGTTTTGCACGGTCGCGCCATATAGGTTACGGCAGTGTTGTTCATACAATGCTCGTTGATCAGCGGTTGCATCATCCCAGATCGTGACCGCGCGGAGGCCGGCGCGCTGCAGATAGGTTTCGGTAAGCCGCGCATAACCTTCCATCCGTGCGGGATCGGTCAGATGGGGCCCGATGCGTGCCCCCGGCTCGCGGAGTGTGTTGATCGGCATCAGATAGCCCATACCGGAGGGGCCGGTGACGAAACAATCTTGAGGTGTCGCAGTGTTGTAATAGTAGTTGAGGATTCCCGGTCCGATGTCGACCAGTCCAGGAGCGATCGTCCAGTTCAGTGGCACTTGCCCACGCGTATCTCGCGCGGCATCCCATAACCGACGCATCGCTCGCTGCGTGTACTGGATATTGTCGCCATCGCTGATGAAGATCGCGACGTAGGCCTTGTTCTCCAAGAGCGGCATCTTGGGGACGGCAGGAATGTGAATCCGGTGATCGCAACCTGAGAAAACGCTGCCGCTGATGTAGTGGTCGGCAGGCAAGGTACCAATCCCGAACTCCGAGGCGGTGGTGATGCCTGAACGCTCACTGGAATACCAGCCGAGGATGATGGCGTTGCCAGCCTGCATGTCGCCTAAAAACTTCCGCATCAGCTCGCGCTCAGCGGGGATCCGATTATCTAACCATACGATGGCGGCGCCGCAGGCAGCAGCGATGTCGCGGGTGTGATGATGGTCACCGCCGCGATCATCGGGCCGGGCGCTGACCAGCAGTCGCTTTTCACATCTGGGCCAATAGGTATTGTAAAGGTGCTCATAAATCGCAATCGGCGTTGCCAGCGTCAGCTCGCCCAGGTCGACAACAACGTCCAGCTCGATTCCGCGGCGCTGCACCTGCTCATACACCTGTACCGTCATCGGCAGCAGTCGCTCCAGTCCGGCGACGGTGTCGGCAAGGTTACGATAGTGGGGGCTGCGGTTGGGGTCATATAGCACGACACCTTCGACTTCCGACGCGTACTTCGCCAACAGGTCGTACTTGTTCTCGCGCGTGAAGGTGGCGGTTTTCCCCGGTCCAACGGTGCTTGTCTGTCGCCAGGTATCTCGACCTTCATCCGTGCGTGCATCAAGCAACAGCAGTCGCGGCCGCACTCGATTGACTAAACCTTGCAGGACAACGAATGTGTGCTGTTCGTCGACTGATAGGGCTTGGACCTCGATGGCGTCGAGTGTGTCAGCCGGAGTGGCGAAGACTGGAAGGGCTTGTCCGACAGGCCAGCAAAGGCCACGTTCGAGGCTGCTGACCGGTGGGTACGGCCGGTAGCGGTTTCGTTGTGAATCCTCCCCGCCTACGGTCGTGCCGACTGCGAAAAGCCCCAGCATGAGGACTCGGCTTGCCAATGATTGCAGCATAGGTTGGCCCTCGTGTGAGACGCCGTAGCGACCAGACGAAGCTCAAGGCTCCGTTACGGCTGAGTTTCGCTTGCAAGTCCAGCAGACTCGGTACCGATCAGTCGCTGCTGAGCGATGCGAACCAGCGGGCCAACATCGGAATTGTCACTGTAGAGTTCGATCACGCTGTACCAGATGTCGCGTGCACCGATAATGTTGCCGACTTGCGCGAGCTTATCGGCGTCATCGAGACGGCGCTGCACAATCCGCGCGGCTTCGCCTTCAGCTTCGGGGCGGCTGCGAATTCGACCAATCTGGCGACGGGCAAGATTCACAAAGGGCTTGTACTTGGTGTTGTCCCCTAATAGCGTTTCCATGCTCTTGTATTTATCGAGTGCAGTGGCTTTGTCACCAAACTGTTCAAACCGCTGGGCTTCGGCATACAGACGCTCGCCTTCGTCGCGCAGGGGAAGATTGCGTTTGACCTTCACCGCCAGCGCGTGTTCCGCCTCGATCATTTCAATCGCATCGACCTGCTCAGCGGCCCAGCCGCTGTGCTCTCCCTCAGGGAAGCGTTTGAGCATCGGGAGTAGATAGGCGTTCTTGGCCTGTTCCATCGACGACCGAGTTTCTTCGGCGAGCAGCTTTTCGGCGCGACTGCGCATCTGTGATTCGTTCAGCGGCCAAACGAGCCAAGCCAGTCCGCCGACGATCACCAGCAGCGCCAGGATCAGAAACCAAGCTTTGTCGTGCAGTGGCGTGCCGTCAGGTAGTTCCTCGTCAGAAATATCAATCACTTCACGCCCCAGCAATTTGCGGGCTTCGTCCTTGTCCTGCTGTTTGGTGACCTGCAGAGGACTAAAACCGCTGGAAGCATGCTCGGCAACCCCGGTTAAGCCGCCGGATCGCTGTCGGGCTTCGGACAATGCCAAGGCAAAGCTGCGGGCATCATGCGGCCGAGCATCGATATCTTTTTGCAGCGCCTGTTCAACTAGGGTGCTGACCCACACCGGGCAATCCAGTGCGATCGATGCGGCTTTAGGAGGCTGTTCTGTAGCGATATTCCGGGCCACTTCGTCGGCAGTCTCACCGGAGATCGGCGGACGGCCGGTGAGCGCCCAAAACATCACCGCGCCCAGCGAGTAGAGATCACCGCGGGGCGAGACGGCGGCCGGATCGGCAATGACCTCCGGTGGCTGCATCGCGAGTTCTAAAGCGCTCGGACGCCGTGGGTTGCGGTAAACCGAGTGCACGCGGTCGACGCGAAAATCAACCAGCACCGGTGCTAGGCCGGCAATGATGATCTTGTCGGGCACAATCGCACCGTGACAGATCCCCTTGCCGTGCGCGACCACCAGTGCTTCGGCGATGGGAATCGCGAAATCGAGCACCGCATCCCAGGCCAGCCGTGAGCGGCGTTCGAGTTGACTCGCCAACGTCTGGCCTTCGATCAGTTCATATGCCAGATAGGCGTCGTTGTCTTCAAAACCACCGCCGTAGCAGCGCGCGATGGCAGGATGATTGAGGCGTTTGAGCTTTTCCCATTCGCGGGCCAACAGGGCGCGACTCTCTGGGGTTCCACCGAATGGAACGGAGAAGACTTTGACAGCCACCGCCTTTTGTTGATCGACGTGAATCGCTCGCCAGACGAGGCTTTGAGACGGATAATCGCCGAGCTTTGTTTCCAGCGCGAGCGGCCCAAGACGTGAACGTGGCATGACCAATCAAGACCGAGGAGAATCTAATTTCATCATTCTAACGCCCGCTGGTTCCGCGGCGATCGCCCAGGTGAGAGCGGTGCTCGAATGTTGGGGGGCCAGCATTTCGAGGTGCGACCGCCTAGAATAGGCTGGCGATTGTCGGTTGTCGCACGGCGGCGGCCGTTTTTGTCTCCGATTTTTGCAGGTGTGAGCGCCTCAGGCCGACTTTGACGATGACTTCCCCCCAATCTTTGCCAGCCGCGGCGACTGCGCCGGCGCCATCACCGCAAGCTCCGGCCGAGAAGCCTGCGGAACGCAAACGTGTCACGAAGCGCACGCTCGCGCGAATGCGTCAGGCGGGTAAGCGGATCACGATGCTGACGGCCTACGATTATCCAACCGCCGCGATTCTCGATGCGGCTGGGATCGACGTGCTGCTGGTTGGTGATTCGTTGGCCATGGTCGTGCAGGGGCATGACACGACGTTGCCGGTGACTCTCGACCAGATGATCTATCATGCTGAAATGGTTGCTCGCGCGGCCAAACGAGCGATGGTCGTCGTCGATTTACCGTTCCCTGAGGGGCAGCTGTCACTGGACCGCACATTGACCGCCGCCTCGCGGATTCTCAAGGAAACTCGGAGCCATGCGGTTAAACTCGAGGGCGGAGCTGAACAGGCGGAGCGGATCCGCGCGTTGGCGACCGCCGGTATTCCGGTAATGGCACATGTCGGTTTGCGTCCGCAAAACGTGCATGTCGATGGCGGCTATGTCGTGCAACGGGACCAAGAAAGGCTGGTTCAGGACGCCGTCGTCGCAGAACAAGCCGGAGCGTTTGCCGTCCTGATCGAGTGCGTTCCGGCAGCGATCGCCGAGCAGATTACACGTTCGCTGAGTGTCCCCACGTTCGGCATCGGCGCCGGACGGGAAACCAGCGGTCAGGTGCTGGTGACCAATGATTTGATCGGCCTGACCTCGGGCTACCTGCCGCGGTTCGTCACTCAATTGGCCAATGTTCAACAAGTTGTCACGGATGCGGTGGTGGCCTACCGCGACGCTGTCCGGGACGGAACCTTTCCTACTTCACAACACGAGTTCTGATGCTTCAGCCGCAGATTTCGACTTACGAACATACCGACAGTTGCCTCGCCGATTTGCTGGAGGCGTTCGTGCGGCTGGCCGAAGACTCGATCCAACAGCGGGGCGTATTCCGAGTTTCCCTCTCAGGCGGATCGACTCCCAAGCGGCTGTACCAGTCGATCGCCCGCAGCGGACTCGATCTGTCACGCATCCAGTGGTTCTGGGGCGACGAGCGCAACGTGCCGCACGATCATGCGGAGAGCAATTTTCGGATGGTCTCCGAGGCACTGTTGCAGCCAGCAGGGGTGCCGCAGGAAAATATCTTTGCGGTGCCGGTGAACGTCGATGATCCCGCTGCGGCCGCCCGGGCGTACGAAGCGACGCTGCGAGAGCAGTTCGCTGATGCCACCGTGCCAGCGGCGGAGACCGACTCAGCGGCCGCTGCTGAGCAATATGCCGATTCGGATTTGCGGTTTCCGGCCTGGGACTTGGTGTTGCTGGGGATGGGTGACGACGCCCATACCGCTTCCTTGTTTCCCGGAACCGCGGCACTTGATGAACGTCGCCGCTGGTTTGTCGAGAACTGGGTCGAGAAGTTCGCTGCGCATCGATACACCTTGACGGCGCCGGCCATCAACTCGGGTCGCGAGATTTGGTTTTTGATCACAGGTGCCGCCAAACGTCCGGCGGTAGGCCAGGTGCTCGGCGAGCAGGTCGATACGCACCGCTACCCGTCGCAATTGATTCGGCCGACGCGGTTCTTCATTACCGCCGATGCCATGCCCCAATGAGCGAACCTTCTCTCGGGCCGCCCGCAGAACGCCGTCCTGATTGCGACCTCGGTGAACACCGCGCTCAGCGACGTCACCGCGCTGCTGATCACGTTTCGACAAGTGATTCAGTGGCCGGTCGCGGTGAGCAACAGCGGCCCCTCTCTCGTGGCTGCCAGGGGCACGGCGACTGTCACCATCACCACCATAGTGACTGGGGCGGAGAGCGGGTTCAGCTCGGCTTTGCGATGGCCGCGATGCTGCTGCTGGCTGCGGGATGGATCCTTCACTGGACGGCTGCCGCCGAATCGACGCTCAGCGGTTTTCTGATTGCCCTGTCGCTGTTCTTCGGGGGATTCTTCGCGACGATCGATGCCGTCAGCGGGCTGCTGGCCCGACGCTTTCAGATCGATTTTCTCATGGTGCTCGCTGCACTGGGAGCGGCCTACATCGATCATGCAACCGAAGGCGCTTTGTTGCTGGTGCTATTCAGTTTGGGCCATGCGGCCGAGCACTACGCGATGGGACGGGCGAAGCGATCGATCGAGGCGCTGAGCGAGCTGCGGCCGACGTCGGCAACCTTGCTCGATGAGCCGAGCGGTCGAACCCGCGAAGTACCGGTCGAGCAATTGCAGGTCGGCGATGTGGTGGTGGTACGGCCGGATAGTCGGATTGCGGCCGATGGTGTTGTCGTCTTCGGCAGCAGCAGTGTCGACCAAGCCGCGGTTACCGGCGAAAGTATTCCTGTTGATAAGACGCCAGTTCCCCATTTCGATCCTCGCGTGGAAGATTGGCACGGCCTGCCTTCCGAGCACAAACTGTATGCTGGGACGATCAACGGTGGCGGCGCGATGCATGTTCGCGTGACTCGCACCGCGGACGATATGACACTCGCGCGCGTGATCCGGATGGTCACCGACGCCAAGACGCTGCGCAGCCCAACCCAACGGCTGACGGCATCGTTCGAACGTTATTTTGTGCCGGCCGTGCTGGTGCTCGTCGGAATGTTGATGTTGGCGTTTTTGGTCATCGATGAACCGTTTGCCAGCAGCTTGTATCGGGCGATCGGTGTGTTGGTCGCCGCGAGTCCCTGCGCTTTGGCGCTCGCCACGCCCAGTGCGGTTCTCAGTGCCGTTGCGCGCGGAGGACACGATGGGGTGTTGTTCAAGGGCGGCGGGCCGCTGGAGCAGCTCGGGCAGGTCGAGGCGATCGCCGTCGACAAGACCGGCACGCTGACGGTCGGGAAGCCCGAGGTCGTCGACTGCGTGGTGTCGCCCGATCGATCGCAGCCGGAGGTACTGCAAATCGCCGCTGCGGTGGAACGACTGAGCGATCACCCGCTTGCCAGTGCGGTGGTCCGCGCGGCGGAAACGCACTCGGTTCCAGTTCCGCCAGAAGACGTCTCCGTGTCGGGGGCCGACACTCAGCCCTCGCCGCCGATCGCCGAAAAGGTTCAGCGGCTGACCGGCTTCGGCATCCGTGCTGACTATCAAGGGCAGCCCGTGTGGGTCGGCAATGCGCGGATGTTTGCTCAGGATTCGGCAGACCCCGATCTGCAGGCGGTGCCGCTGCCCGACTGGGTTGCCAAAGCGGATCAAGAGCTGCAGGACCGTGGCCGCACCACGATGATCGTGCGGCACGGTGAAGAATATTTGGGCGTGATCGGGCTACTTGATACGCCGCGTCCATCGGCAGTGGAGTTGGCTAACTCGCTGAAGCGGATGGGGATCTCACAGCTGGTGATGCTCTCGGGCGATAACCAACAGGCGGCACAGGCGATTGCGGATCAAGTCGGCATCGATCAGGTGTTCGGCGGTCTGAGCCCAGAAGACAAACTGCGGAGAGTGCGTGAAATCGCGCAGCAGCGACCGATCGCAATGATTGGCGACGGCGTCAATGACGCTCCGGCACTGGCGGTTGCTTCGGTCTCGGTCGCGATGGGAGCTGCAGGCTCGGATGTCGCGCTGGAAACGGCGGATGTGGCGCTGATGGCTGACGATCTCTCCAAGCTCCCGTTTGCCATCGCCCTCAGTCGTCAGGCGGCACGAATCATCCGCCAAAATTTGTGGATCAGTTTGGGGATGATCGCGGTGCTCGTGCCTGCCGCGATCCTCGGTTTGAATCTGGTTGCTGCCGTCGTGTTCCACGAAGGATCGACGTTGTTGGTGGTTGCGAATGCGCTGCGGCTGTTGTCGTTTCGTCCCCAATCGTCCGAGTGATCCCAGTACAATGGGTGCGGACATTCCAGCTTTTGGAATGGTGCCTGCCGCCGGCATTGGCGCAACCCTCCTATCCCCAGCGTCGCTGTGTTGACTCTTGCTCAAGCTTGTCGGCCGTGTCCCGGCCGCCACGAAGCCTGGCTATGGTTGTTGGCTATTGCCGCTCCCGTGTTCACGCTGCCTTCGCAAGCCAGTGAAGGCCCGTCTGCAGCTGATAACGGGCGTCTGAGCTTCAGTCGCGACATCCGGCCGATTTTGTCCGAAAATTGCTACTTTTGTCATGGTCCCGATGCAGCCACGCGTGAAGCTGACCTTCGCCTGGACCAGCGCAGCGACGCGGTTGCAGCGGCGATTGTTCCCGGTGAGCCGGAAGCGAGTGAACTGGTCACGCGAATCTTTGCGGATGACATCGACTTGGTCATGCCGCCTCCGCATTCGGCCCGCAGCTTGACGAGCGAGCAGAAAGCACGACTTCGGCAATGGATCGCCGAGGGCGCTCCCTATGAGTCGCACTGGGCGTTTGCATCACCCGAGCGACCGGCGCTGCCGCAGATCGACGTCGCAACCGCTGCCGATCCTGCCGAGCGCGCAATTCGCGAGACCTGGAGCGGACATCCGGTAGACCGCTTTCTGTTGCAGGCGATCGACGAGCAACAGCTTGCACCACAACGGGAAGCCGACCGTGAAACGTTGATTCGACGGCTAACGTTTGACCTAACCGGTTTGCCGCCGACGTTGGCAGAGATCGACGCTTTTGTCGCTGACGTGGCGCCCGGTGCCTACGAACGTTTGGTCGATCGGCTGCTCAGCTCTCCGCGCCTGGGCGAGCGGATGACTGCGGACTGGCTTGACGTCGCCCGCTACAGCGACAGTTATGGGTTACAGGTCGACCGCGACCGCCGCGTTTGGCCGTACCGTGATTGGGTGATCAACGCGTTTAATTCTGGGATGCCCTATGACCAGTTCATCACCGAACAACTCGCGGGTGACTTGCTGCCGAACGCCACGGATTCTCAGATTCTGGCGACCGCATTTAATCGACTGCACCCCCAAGAGTGCGAGGGTGGCAGTGTCCCGGAGGAGTTTCGCAGCGAATATGTTGCCGATCGCACCCAAACCGTCGCAACTGCGTTTTTGGGGCTAACGCTTGAGTGTTGTCGCTGCCACGATCACAAGTACGACCCGTTATCGCAGCAGGAGTACTACCAGCTCACAAGCTTCTTCGACAACATCGACGAGGCCGGACTGTATTCCTATTTCACTGACGCGACGCCGACGCCGACGTTGACTCTGCCCAGTGAGCAGCAGCGACGACAACTCGCCGAGCGGACGCACACGGTCATGCAACAGGAACGGCGGCTCAGTGCACTGCGCAGCGAGCGGCTGAGCGCCTTTGAAAGCTGGCTGCAGGAGCAGCGGCGGATTGCACGATCGTCGCAGTCTTCCGCAACAGCGACGCCTCAACTGCGAGGGCAAATCGCCCATTTGGATTTTGAACAGGCTGTACCGGCTGGAACCACAGCGGTCGCCGGACGCTTCGGCCAAGCCGTTCAACTCAGCGGTGACGATGGCGTACAACTGCAAGTTGGCAACTTTCCACGCTGGCAGCCGTTCACAATCAGCCTGTGGTTGCAAGTGACGGATCACAAAGAGCGCGCGGTCGTCTTTCATCGGTCTCGCGCGTGGACCGATGCCGCCAGCCGTGGATATGAACTGTTGATTGTCGACGGGCACTTGCAAGCGTCGCTGATCCACTTCTGGCCAGGGAACGCCGTGAGTGTTCGCAGCCAATCGCCGCTGCCGCTGGATCGCTGGGTCCAGGTTGTCATCTCCTGGGACGGTTCGAGTGCGGCCAGCGGTTTGAGTTTGTTTGTGGACGGAGTCGCGGCTACCGGAGAAACGGTGCGCGATGGGCTGACGAAGAATATCACCGGCGGCGGTGGCGACGAGTTGATGATCGGCGCTCGTTTTCGCGACCGTGGCTTGACCGGCGGAGTGGTAGACCAGTTCCGCGTGTTCGATCGGCAGTTGACGCAGCTAGAGGTCGCTGAACTGCACGCTCCCGGCGCGATCGACTCGCTGCTGCAACGCGAGACGTTGTCCTCAGAACAGGAGCGGCAACTGCTGGACTACTATCTCCATTGTTTTGACGCCGAGTACCAGGCTCAGCTCAACGGCCTAAAGCAAGCTCGCCGGCAGGCGTTCATGCTGGCTGACAGCCTCGATGAAATCATGGTGATGCGGGAATTACCGGAACCGCGGCAAACGTATCTGTTGGCGCGCGGAGCCTACGATGCGCCGACGGTACCGGTCGAGGCGGCCACACCCGCAGCTTTGCTGGCGTATGATTCGTCCTTGCCCCGCAATCGACTCGGACTGGCAAAATGGCTGGTTGATCCGGCACATCCGCTAACTGCTCGCGTGGCGGTCAACCGATATTGGCAGTCGCTGTTCGGGCGTGGGCTGGTGGCGACGCCGGAGGACTTTGGTAACCAGGGTAGCCCGCCTTCGCATCCCGAACTGCTCGACTGGTTGGCGGTGGAGTTCATCGAAAGTGGCTGGGATACCAAGCGGCTGATCCGGTTGTTGGTCACTAGCGCAGCCTATCGCCAGGCAGCGGCGGAGCCCGATCCGCGCGATCTCGAAAATGTGTATTTGTCGCGCAGCCCCCGCTATCGCTGGCCGGCGGAGATGTTGCGCGACAATGCGCTGGCTGCCTCTGGATTGCTATGCGAGACGATTGGCGGTCCTCCGGCGCGGCCTTATGAGGTTGAGAACTCGTTCAAGCCGGTTGCGCGAGATCAGGGAAGCGGGCTGCACCGACGCAGCTTGTACACGTATTGGAATCGCACCGGTCCGGCGCCGGCGTTGACGACCCTCGACGCAGCCCTCCGCGATGTCTGCCGGATGAAACGTGAGGTGACGGCGACACCGTTGCAGTCACTGGTGTTGCTCAACAGCCCGCAGTTTGCCGAAGCTGCTCGCGAATTGGCGCAGCAACTCACGCGGCAACATGGCGACAACGTGGACGCCGCGCTGCAGGACCTCTTTCGCATCCTCACCAGCCGCCGCTGCACCGCCGCCGAGCTGGAAGTGATCCGTCGACTTCACCAGCAACAGCGGCAGCGGTTCGAGGAGCATCCTGGCCACGCTGACCAGTGGCTCTCCGTGGGCGCGGTGCCGCGCGACCCGACGCTCGATCGTGCCCTGGTGGCCGCGACCGCATCGGTTGCCAATACCTTGTTCAACTACGACGGTTGTGTGACCAAACGGTGAATTGATGAATGCATTCCCGACCAACATTTCGCCACTCAGTCGACGTCACTTCCTCCAACGGTTTGGCCTTGGTCTCGGCTCGCTTGCTTTGGCTGACCTGCTCGGTGAGAGCGGCGGTCTAGCGCACGCGGCGACAGCGGGCGTGCTGCCGACGACGCATTTTCCCGCGACGGCTAAGCGGGTGATCTTCCTGTTTCAGTCCGGAGCGCCGTCGCAGTTGGATTTGCTCGACCCGAAGCCACTTCTCAATGAACTGCATGGTCAAGAATTGCCAGACTCGGTGCGCGGGGCACAGCGGCTGACCAGCATGAGTGGCAATCAGGCGACGTTGCCGCTGGCTGGATCGCCCTTCAAGTTCGCTCAGCACGGTCAAAGTGGCACCGCGATCAGTGAACTGCTGCCACACACCGCGAAGGTAGCGGACGATCTGTGTGTCGTGCGATCGATGCACACCGATGCCATTAACCATGGTCCTGGCGTTACGTTTCTGCAAACCGGCTCGCAGTTTCCGGGACGACCCAGCATGGGCGCTTGGATCGACTATGGGTTAGGCAGCGAAAATGAAAACCTCCCCGCTTATGTCGTGATGGTGACCAAAGGACAAGGGGGACAGCCACTGGTTTCTCGCTACTGGGGCAATGGATTTCTGCCTTCCCGGCACCAGGCGGTTCGCTTCCGCAGCGATGCCGATCCCGTGCTCTACCTCAACAATCCACCTGGGATCGATTCCGCCGCCCGTGGCGATGAACTCGCAGCACTCAAGCAGTTGCACACGCTAGCGCTCGCCGAAGCTAGTGACCCGTTGATCGAAGCCCGGATCGCGCAGCATGAGATGGCATTTCGGATGCAAGCTTCCATTCCCGATGCCACCGATCTGTCCGATGAGCCCCAGTCGATCCTCGATCTCTACGGGCCCGATGCAGCGGTTCCCGGATCGTTCGCGTTCAATTGCATTCAAGCGCGGCGATTAGCCGAGCGCGGCGTCCGCTTTATCCAGCTGTTTCATCAGGACTGGGACCATCATGGCGGCCTGCCGCAAGCATTACCAACTAAATGCCGGGAAACCGACCAGCCGTCCGCGGCCTTGATCCAAGACCTCAAACAGCGCGATATGCTCAAGGACACGCTGGTGATCTGGGGTGGCGAGTTCGGACGCACGAACTACTGCCAGGGGCAGCTAACGGCGAACAGCTTTGGACGCGATCACCATCCGCGGTGCTTCAGTATCTGGTTAGCCGGAGGCGGAATTGCTGGTGGACAGGCGTACGGCGAAACCGATCCGTTTGGTTACAATATCGTCGAGTCCCCCGTGCACATTCACGACCTGCAGGCAACGATTTTGCATGCGCTTGGAATCGATCACACGCGGCTGACTTACAAGTACCAGGGCCGACAGTTCCGACTGACCGATGTTCACGGCGAAGTCCTGCACGACTGGTTCGGCTGACGCCAGCGAGGGTGTTCGGAATGTGCAGCCGCTGCTGCTGGCCGGTGATCGCAGCTTCACCCGCCGTCGCAACGTCTCTCGCCGGTACAACGTTTGCATTTTTAGAAGGTCATTGAGACGGAACGTCTCCCCCTACATTCATCCAGGAAAACCGATCATGGTTCACCGTTTCGTCCCGCTGGTAGCACTTGCGGCCATTTGCGCATCTCCGGCAGCGGCTCAGAGCATCGTCGCTGCTCCGATCATCGTACCGACGATACCGGTCGCGCCGGCTCCGGTTGTGGTGCAACAGCCGGCATGGGTGGCGCCTGCAGCGCCCGTTGTCGTCAATCGTCCGGTGATCACTGCTGGACCTGCACCCGTGGTCGTGAATCGGCCAGCGGTCACCGCCTATCCGAACACGGTGACGTCTTACAGCGCTCCGGTAGCGTTGCCGCCGACCGTAACTGCCTACTCAGCTCCCGTGACCGCTTATTCGGCGCCTCCGACAGGTTACGTTGCGCCGGTGGTCACGCCGCCGGTGGTTGCGGTACCAGCTCCGGTGTTGGTTGGACCGCATTACGTCCCAGGCCAACCCGTTCGGAACTTCCTGCGTGCGGTGGCGCAGTAAGCTTTGTGACATGCCCCCTCAGGTCCATGTCTCCGAGGCGGGCAGATGCCTGAGGGTGGCATGTCCCTGATGAACGACGTGCGTGCGTGGCTGAACCGGCCCTTTACAGGATGGCATCTTGCGATTCCTTCGAATCGCTTTCGGCAGCCTACGCCCATCGCCGGCACTCCGAGCGTGCCACTCCGACTACATTGCTTGCGCGCTGCTCAATGCATCCCATTGAGGATCTATTCACAGCCAAGGTGACACCCAATGAAGAAGGTGTTACTCAATCGGGAAATGCACCCTGTCGGCGTTTTCTGAGGTCGCCATTACGGGGCGGCTTCGTCAATTTGCTCGAAGGTCACGTTGCCGATGCGGTAGCGGCGCCAGTCTTGAAAGTCGAAATGCCACCATTCGTACTCGTAGACCGAAAATCCTTCAGCTTCCATCTGTTGACGCAAGAGCTCTCGATACCAGCGCTGCCGTGAGGTACCACCGGGATAACGAGGAAACGAGCGCGTGGAGAATTCATCGTATCCGGCAACCATCGGAATCGGTTCACCCGATTGCAGGTCATAGAGCGTCAGATCGACGGCACAACCGCGGTTGTGCCGGGAGCCATTCGCCGGGTTGGCGACAAAGCTTTTCATCTCACTCGGCGTAGCGTCCCAAAACATTTTGGTGACATACCAGGGGCGATAGGCGTCGTGGATGAGTAATCCGAGGCCGTGCTGCTTGAGCCGCTGGTGCACTCGCACCACCGCTTCTGCCGCCGGTCGCTGCAGGAAGGCACGCGGCTGCTGGTAGAACACCGCGCCCATAAAGTTGTTCGAAGTGGCGTAACGAATGTCGAGCTTGATCGTTGGATCCATTTTCGCTGGCTCGACGAGTTCCGCCGCTCGATACTCGCCCTGCTCGGTGGGGGGCGTTGCCTTCAGCGCCAGTGGGCGCAGTTCTTCGACGGGGACGAGCGGATTAATCTTAAACGTTTCGCCGACTTGGGTGCCCACCTCGCGGCGAGCAAACTCGACTTCGGCCGCCACGACTGCGGTTGCCCTGCCACTGGGATCGCGGGTAAAGCGGAGTCCTTCACCGTGGTACAGCCCATAGTCAGGGAACGCAAACTCATCCTCACCGATTTCCGTCAGCGGGTAGTAATAGAACCATTCGATCAACGCATACAGCTGGCCGTCGATCTCGAGGACATACAGCGTATTGTGATCCCAGCCGTATTCGCCGATCAGGCCTTTCCAACGTTGTGGCACATCCGCGGGCGGTTCGTCGGGAAACCGTTTGAAGACCGTACCGGCAATGACTAACGTTTCCGTGTTCGGTGAGCTGACCTCAGTACCAAAGCCAATCGGATCGTCCACCATGATCGTGGCATCGTCTGCCGCAGCTCGCAATTCATGGCAGAACGTGCCGAATCGCAGGAATAAAGATTTTCCGGAACGGACAACTTCAGCCGTTCGCGTGCCATTGAGCTCTTGGTATCGTCCTACCATTTGATCCGCCCGTTCGCCAGGCACCGGTCTGGTAATGCGGTAATCGGGCAACGGTTGCTGGTCCTGCGTCGCGATCATTAGTCGGAGCGCGTAGTCAGCCAACCGTCCAACCACACCGTTGCTGCCATCGAGCGATGCGGCGGCGACCACGCCTAAATCTCGTT
>CALELC010000169.1 GCA_937904535.1 uncultured Planctomycetaceae bacterium | reverse complement strand
CCGGCTCGCCGAGCACACCGGTGCGCTCGCGGACACCCGTCGCCAAGCCGAACAGCTCAGCCAACTCCAACGCTCACTCGACAGCAGCCTGCTGCGGCTGGCCGAAGTCAACGCCGCGATTCAGCACAGTCTGCAGATCCGCGACGAAGCCAAACTCGCCAGCGCTGTCTCGGATCAACTCTCCGATGCGATGTTAGTACTGGCTCGGGCCGTCGACGTGCTCAATAAACGCTTGCCGGCCCCGGCGCAACCGTCTGCAGCCGGTGCAGCGGCTGCTCCTACCGTCCGCGGCACGCTTGATACCGCGGTCGATTCCTTCCCCGCTGCAAGGCGTGCCGCATGAGCGGCCGACGCCGCCAGGGGATTGCCCCGACCCTGTTTCCGTTCCTGGCCGTGCTCGTCTGCACGCTCGGTACGCTGATTCTGTTGCTCGCGTTGGTCTCCCAAAAGGCGACCGAAGCGGCCGCAGCCAGCGTCGCCCAAGCCGCGGAACCGGCAACGGCGGAGCTGACTGACGATCAGGCAGAACAAGCCGAGGCCATCGCCCAAGCCACTGCGCAGATGGAGCGCCAACTGCGCGAAGCCAAGTGGTATCGCGAGCAAACGGTCAAGATGCGCGATGAGCAGACCGCTGAACTGGAGCGGCGGCGCGATCAACTGGCACATCTGGAAGATCATTTGGCCCGGCTGCGCGAACAACTGCGTCTGTTGACTGCCGAAGTCGAGGCGTCTTTGGAAAACCAAGGAACGGTGCTGACTGCCCAAGCCACGCTCGATCAATTATTAACGGAAATCGAAGCCGAAAAGGCGGCGGTTGGCGAACTGGAAGCCGAGCTGCAGTCGCAAACTCCGCGGATCGTGATCCTTCCGCACCAAGGCCCCAACGGAACCAATCGCCGGCCGATTTACGTGCAGTGCCGCAGCGACGGGGTGTATTTGCAGCCCGGCGGCCAGCGGATCAGCCAGGCCCAACTCGAAGCATCCAACGCTCAGGCCAATCCGCTCGACGCGGCGCTCCGCGCCATCCGTTTGCACGCCATGCAAACCTATGGCGACTCAATCGCTCCTTATCCCTTGCTGATCGTCTCGCCTAATGGAATTGAGACCTATGGTCTAGCGCGAGCAGCGATGAACACTTGGGATGATCAGTTCGGTTATGAGTTGGTTCCCGAAGGCACGGAACTCGCCTTCCCACCCACCGATCCGGTACTGGACGACAAGGTCGCGACGGCGATCGCGCAGGCGGTGGCCCAACAAGAAGCGTTCGCTTTGCGCTCGGGCGGTCGAGGGCGAGGCGGAAACGCCGCTGGCGGTCCCACCCACGGTAACGGCAGCTCACCACGAGCGGCCTCGCTCCCCGTACTCTCCGCCGCGCAAATGGCTCGCGGTGGCTTGCCGGCAGCAAGCGGCTATGCCGGCGCCAGTGGCTCCGGCAGCAGCGGTTACACCCATCCCGGCCGCCCCGCCGCGGGCGAATCGACTGAGTTCACCGGCAATGCAGACCCGGCCGGCAACGATGGCATCGCAGCCGATCGCTCCCGTGGTACGGGCAACCCTCAGGGCAGCGGCTACCCGCTGGGCACAGGAACACCGCAAGGCCCCGGAACATCTCAGGGCCCGGGAACACCTCAAGGAGCAGCCTCAATCGCCAGCGGCAACGCGCCGGCAGGTGGTGCACCGCAATCAACGACTCAGCCGAACGGTTCGTCG
>CALELC010000168.1 GCA_937904535.1 uncultured Planctomycetaceae bacterium | reverse complement strand
GTTCCCAAATCTCCCGCGGTTCTGCCGTGCTGGGATGCACACTGGCGATTTCATCGGACAGCTCGGAGTTCGGCAGCGCCAGCGGTGGCGCCGTTTCCGGGACCGATGTCAACCGGCGTGCGCGGATCAAGCGGCGGGTAACGCTGTCGTGATCCATTACCGACCACTCGATATCGGGACGGTTGCCAGGAGCGAACTCGATGCGGACTTGATTGAGTTCCCCTGACGCCGACTCGCACTTGATGATGTGAGTTTCCGCTAAGCGGTTGTTGGCCAGTGCCAGCCGCAGGAGGCTCGACGCACGAAACGCAGCCGCCGGCCTCCGGCTTCCCAACGCTGCTACCTTGGTCTGGCTGATGTCCAGCAGCAACGAGTCCGGCGGCAGTTCGCCGAGCAGCTCACGCTGGGTCGACGAGAGCTGATCGACGGTGATGCGGTGGGTTCGCAGAGAGGCGTCAGCGGTCCAGCGAAAACCGGGAGGCGGGGTAACGACCGCGGCGAAGCGATTGCGGCAGTTGGCAAGACTTAGGAAGGACGTGCTGGGGTAGCGAGCGAAATCACCTTCATGAGGCAACGGTTGCGAGCCGATCACGCGGATCATCAGGTTGCCGTTTTGAAGATCCTCGGCGGTCGGCCAAATCGTTAGATTGCGCCGCGCTGCTGCATCCTGCGGCAGATCGACCACGCGACCGCTCTGTGGCAACAACACCATCTCAACGGTCCAACTCGGTTCCATCCGGAGTCGAATCGGCTGGGGCCCCAGTGCAGCGAGCGGGACTGCGATTTCGGCGACCGCTCGCAGCCGCGACTCACTCGACGAGAGCCGCAACAACGAATCGGCAAAGATCTGTCCGGGATCGGGGACGGCGCGAACCGCCGGCGCCTCATTCACCCAAGGGCCGCCCAGCAAATACGTCGTCCGCCGCTCCTCGACTTCCAACGGCGCGGTGTACCGCCAATTCACCGGCAACTCCAGTCGCGGCATGCTCAACCGCGAGTCGACCAAAACTTTGGTCTGCATTTCGTTGCCGATCAAAATCGGCAAACAATCTCGCAGCTGCAGCCAAGGAAGTTTCTGGGGCCCCGGACGATGGCTCCAAGCCGCTTCGCCATCGAGCGTGAGGTTGATCGTTCCGCCGGTCGCGGCTTCGGGTCGACTGCTTTCAATCCGCAACAATCGACCGTTGCCGGTCGATGTCTCGCTCCAGGTGGCGGTCGCCCCATCGATGCTGACCGAAGTGATCCGGCCACCGTCGACATGCAGCGGAGGCAACACACCGCTGGCCGGCGGGTCGAGAATCAGCCGCGACGTGAAGTGGATCAGCGCCGGCGCCAGGTCATACTGCATCGATGCCTGCCTAACGACTGCCGTCTCTTCCGGACCATCGGGAGACACCTTGAGGATCCGCAAGCGAACCCGCGATAGCCCTCCCGCCTCGATTGCGAACCAGGAAGTGCCTCGGCCCAGGTCTCGAGTGCCGGCTTCCGGTGGCGGACTCGGTAGCGCTCGCCCCACGCCGTCGAGCGTCTGCACCTGATGCCCCTGCGGAACCTCGATCAGCCAGCGTGCGTGACCTGCCTTAGGAATCGCGATGTCAAACTGCACCTCCCGGGGCGACTCACGGCCTGCGGCGGTCCAGGCCAACGTCAGCTTGGTATCACCGGACACAGCGACCGAGACTTGGCCTGCTGGGTCCGTAACCACCGGTTGAGCGCTGGCGGCGGCCGGTGCGCTGACGCTGCCGAGCGTCCCTGCTGACTGCAGCGCCATCCCGAGTTTCCCGAGCATGAGCCGGGTGGGAACGCCGCCCGCATAGGCGATCTCCCATGTCGACTGCGTCGACACCAACGACGAATCGACGAGCCGGGCGATGTAGACCGCGCGGAGCAACTGCGGCTTTTCAAAAGCCGACAACGTCATTCCACGCTGTGCCTGCAAGCCGCTGTCGAGCTGGGAAATCGCCAGCGGACGAAACGAGTCGGGGACCAGTCCCGAGGCTTGTCCCTGGTAAAAGTAGATCGGTCGCAAACGGTTGAACGATTCCGGCAACCGAGCTCGCGGTGGTTCCTCAGCTGCCGGCGCTGCCGCCGTTTGGTCAGACGCCTGCTCGGTTGGCATCGTGGCCGGTGAAGCTGAACCTTCAGGCTTGCCGCCATCCGGCGACGTGACCTCGGGCGCTGTTGCGTCCAGTGCCGAGTCGTCTGCTGGAGTTCCCGCATAGGCAGCTGGCGGCCCTGCGTCGCCGGGCGGCCCTTCGCCGGTCGGCGGAACCTCGGCGACGGTGGACTCGACCGCCGCTGGCAATGGCCCTTCATCGCCGCTGCTGGTTGCAACCCAGGCGATCAGCAGGCAGCACACTCCAGCGGCACACCGAATCGCCAGCCCGCCGTTGCGCGTATTCATCAGGCTCTGGCCCCCGTTGCCGAACCGCTGGGCGAGAGGTCAACCGCGGCCGCCGAGCCGGCTGAGCGCGAGGCAGCCGCCGCGCGAACCGAGGAAGGTTCCGTTCGCTCGGTTGCCGGACTGAGCACTCGCGGCGAGCGGCGCGGTGCCAACAGATAGCTCACGCCCGCCATCACAGCGACCATCAACAACGCGACCAACATCACTTGACCCACCAGCACGGCCGCATCGGGTAGCAGCAACGTCATTCCGCCCAGCAGCACCGCGCCGGTAATCGCCAAGAGCGGATGTCGCATCGCCGGGTAGTAGGTCAGCAAACAACTCACCATCAGTACTGTCGCTCCAACCACCAGCCAGATAGCCAGCCGCGACATCGTCATCGCAGAGAGTTCCGACGCATCGACGCCGACGAGCAGGTAACGATTGCCCAGCGGCATTCGCGTTTCCCAACTGGCTCCAGCCCAATTGGCCAGTTCGGCGCTGCTCTGCATCGGCTGACGATTCAGTCGCCAGCGGTCGAAGTTCCACCGCATCGCTCGGCCGACGGTCGGTGAAGTCCAGACCAAGTGCTGATCCAGCGGCGAGATCACTTCCCAGTAGAACCGTTCGGTTCCGCGCGGCATTTTCAGCAGCGGGCGGACCGGATCGAGCATGAGCCCGGCGCGGCGGTCGACCCAAACCTGGATAACGACTTTGTGTGTCCCTTTATCGCCGAGCCGCACGAAGCAGTGATCGTCGCCTTCGCGGAATACATCGGCCGAGGCCCCGTCGACGCTGCCACGGACCATCGCCGTTGCGGGCACTCCGGATAGCGGCAGGCGGAACTGACCGCCGCCCTCGACTGTGGCGATCAGGTGGTCATGCTGCATGTCGCGGCCCAGTGCCGTGCGCAGTACGGCCCGGCGGACGTAAACATCGTCTTGACGCTGGTCGAGGTGCCGCAGCCGCAGCGGCAGCTCCCCCACCGGCGCGGCGGTGAGCGTCAGTTCGTTACTCCACCGCGACTGGGAATCTTGGGCAGCCAACGAATCTTGAGCCGCCAGTTCCAGACCTTGTTCTCCGCGGAGCAGCACCACCATCGGGCCGCGGAGGGTTGAATCCGTGATGCCGGGACGCGGCAGCGTCATCCCGCTGAGTCGGTAACTGCCCGGTTCGGCCTGACCAACCGCGAGTGCCGGCGGCAGGTCACGGCTGCGCCGCAGTCGTAAGCGGTGCGGCCCACCGGCCAAGCGATCGCTGTAAATGCTGTAGCTGCCGTCGGCGTCGGCACGCAGAATCGCCGGCGTGTCATCGACCGTCACGCTCCACAGCGGCAGGGCCGGCAGCGTGAACTGAGGCACTGCGTCGGCAGCCGTCGGCGCTGCCGCGGCTGGATCATCCGAACTGTCACTGGGGGCGCCCCAAGAAATCGGCAGCCGGCCGCGGAGCCCGCCTTGCGGGTAAACCGTCCAGTTCAAGACTTCGACGACTCGGTTGCCGGCGATCGAGATCTCCGCATCTGCCTGGTAAGAAATCTGGGGACGATCAGGAACTAGAAAGCCGACCAGTTTGCCGGGTGTGGTGATATCCGGCAGGGTGTATCGGCTTTCCTGCGGCGTTTCTAGTCCGCTGAGCGCTGCCGCAACTGCCGGTCCTCCGGCGGCGGCACTCGGCTCCGGCGGGCCGCTGGGACCATAGGTGCGGAGCACTTCTCCGATTCCGCTGGACGAGGTGAGATCGGCGATGAAGCGAAAATCGCTTTGCGCCGACACGCTCAGCAGCGATGACAATGCGCCGAGCGCTTCCTGGTCCGTCGCGATGCTCGGCAACGAGAGCTCAACGCGATCCTGGTCTTCTTCCAACGGGTGAATCAGCACGACTTCGATGCGGTCGCTCTCTCCTCCGCCGGGCAGCGAAGCCAGATCGATTTCCAACAATTGACCCGACTGGTCAGCTTCGATCGGCGTCGTCGTGCCAGCGACGAACAGGCTTTGAACCGTCCAGTCGCCGACATTCAGCGGCAAGATCCGCGAATCGGGAATCCCACCGCTGGTTCGCAGCATCAGCCGCATCGATGCCAGCGAGTCGTAAAACGTCAGCCGATAGTCACCTTCGATCCGCAATTGCTTCGCGCGGGCCGACAACCAGATCGGCAGTTCAAACGGCACCCGGTCATAGCGGAACCGATAGGTACGCGTCGTCAACGAATCGGCGTCGCTCTGGTCCCACAGACTGCTGACCCACGGCTGAGGCGTCCACCGCAGGCGGTAGTCGCGCGGGGTACGAATTTCGATCTCGCCGGTCTGCTCGATGGCATCGCTGACGCTGACTCCGCGGATGATCACCGTGCCGCCGGGGCGACCGCCATCGCTGCGGAGCTGGGTAACGAGTGCGACCTCGGTCCGGGAATCGCCGCGTGAGCCGCTGGGCACCACTTCAATAGTTTGACCACCGGGCGTCGCCGCAGGCTCTCCGTCCGCTCCGCTCACGGTCTGTCCATCGGAATCAAGCGGATCACGGACCTCAAACGGCCCGCCGCCGGTGATGGTTGGCTGTTGCAGCAGTTGAGCCGGGCCTGGCAAGGAGAGCGTAAAGGCGGGCAAGTCGCCGCGTTGGCTGCGCACCGCAATGTCGTAGGCAGCGATCGGCGAATTGTCGGCCTGTTGCCAATCGACCACGATCCGCGACTCGCTCTCGAGAATGGGACGTGTGTCGACGACGGGTAACTGCGTCCCGAACCGCAGGCTGAAGGTGCCACCGCCGCCGTCGAGGGTGAACTCGGTCGCATTCTGCTCGGAATCGGTACGCAGAACCTCATCGCCACGACCGACGACCGAGGCCGAAACATTGGCACCGGGAACATCCAACACCACATGAGTTGGCGCCTCGGGTAAGCGGAATTCGATGGTCGCTCCCGGCGGCGGAGCTACACGGCAAACCACTCGCATCACGACCACCACCCGTCGCCGCGACGCACTTTGCAGGTGCAGTAAGTAGCCGCTGCCATCTTCGGCGAGGTCCATGCGGTACCGTTCCACCCCGGTAATGTCGGCCGGGCCGGTGCGATGAAAGTTATTCATTCGCAGCGGCACGGTGATCCAACTGCCGTCGGTCGGCTCGACATCGATTCGCGCTGTCACGGTCAATTCCGCGGACGTGTCGGCGATCCTGCCGCGGACCTCCAACGACTCGATGGTGTACAGCTGCGACGGTTGCTGCCGGCCTTCTTGCAGCCGCAACAACTGGTCCATCTTTTCGAACGTCATCCCCGGCACGATGACCGGATTGCCCGCTTCATCCAGCAGCAAAAAGGTCTTCGGAGTCAGTTCTCGATCGTCGCGGGCTGGCGGTCGTGTTGCCGCTGGTTGTCCGGCCGTGTCCGTTCCCACAGGAACACCATTGACTCCAGTTCCCTTACCGCTGGGCAATTGTCCGTTGGTGAGCGGCACCGGCGCCAGCGGCGACGGTGCCAGCGGAGTTGGCAACAGCGGCGAAGGTGGTGCCGTTCCGGGCGGTTGAGCGAGCGCCGGCAAACGTTCCGCAGAAACGATCAGGATCAGCACCCAAGCGAGCGCGACTGGCAGGCGCAAGGTAGTTCGCATCAGCGGCCGCCCAGGTCGATACGTCGTTCGCCAAGCCACAAGGAATAACCAGCTCGCAGGGTGAGAAGAAGGAGCAAGAGACGAGTCGGAGCGAGTCTCCATTCTACGCCATTTGCGCATTCGTTAAAGCGAATCGGCTGACGGGACCGCCGAGGATTGTCGACAACGCCGTCCTGAGCGGCCTGGCCGCTGCAAACGGTACAATCACTTTAACTGGCCAGCGGCAGCGGCCGCGACGCTAGCCGTTGACCAAGCTGATCAGCGAAGTCGGGAGTGATGGCGCCGGTGGACCAGACCCACCACGGCTGGACCTTGCGAATGACGCCCTTCTCGAGGAAGTCGCCGAAAAAGCGGAGGCTGCCGTGTTCGGTCAGGGCGGTTGAATCGATGGAAACGCGGTCGCGGTCATCGCAGAAGACACTGGCCGACACCCGAGGGCCTTCATCGGCAGGTGCGGGTTGGGATCGCAGCCAGAGCGTTGCACCGTTGTCGGCGACGGGGCTCCATGGCCGCTCTCCCCACCGCGGCCGCTGCGGATGACCGGCTCCTAGCTGCAACTCGACCGCCGGATGACTGTCCAGCAGCGACGTTCGCAGAGAGATGACGGATTCAAGAATCAGATGGTCTTGATCGGCTTCGATTGCCGTCAGCACCAGGTCGATCGCCACCGGTTGGGAGGTGGTGTCAGCGAAGCACAGATGCAGGGCGTCACCGCGAAGGTAACGCTCGCTGCAGGGGCCAAGAGAGTGGTCGGCTAGCCACAGTCGGGCTGAGGTCGCGACCAGTCCGTCGCGACAGACCAGCATCCGCGCACCCTGCTCGTCAGGACGGACGACCAGTTTCCAACCATTGGCACGAAACTCCGGCTCCCCGCGGTCAGCATTTTCCCACATGAACACAATACTCTGGACAACAGTTGGATACGATTCAAGGCTGGTCACACCAACCCTGAATCGTATCCGAAAATCAAGCTATTGCCAAAGCTGGGAGACGTCGTCAGCCAACAGGGATAGCAGCGCGTCGTCTTCTTCCTCGTCGCTGTCGCTGTAACCTTCAGGCGTCGGTGCAGCCTGCAGTTCACTCTCTGGCGTACTGAAGTCCGCGGCATACCGCTGGTTGAGCAACTCGTACAGCGCGGCGTAGGACTGTACCGGAACCACACCGTCGGCACTCGGGGTCAAAGCCGACAGCTGGGCCAGGTCGACCGGAGCATCGCCCCGGCGGGCGCGACCGAGGTGATTGATCACCTGCAGGGCGTCCAGCGGCGTAATCGAGCCGTCGCCGTTGACGTCGGTGTACAGCGAGCGAGCGGCCGCTTCGCCTTCGCCAGCAGCCCGTGCCCGGCTGAGCGAGTTGATGATCAGCAACGCATCGATCGGAGTCACCAGGCCGTCGCTGTTGACGTCCGCTGGCAGCAACGCATTCTGCAGCGTTTCGCCTTCGCCGTTACCACCACCGATGGTGACGGTCGTGACGTTGTAGCGAATCCGTGAAACCGCTACCGGCTCTGGCGGTTGGAACAGCAGCGTGTCGCGGAACGGCAACGCATCTGCAGGGCTGGTCGCCATTCGCAGCTCGCCCGTGCCGACAGCGTCGAAATACAGGGTTGCCAACAGCACCGGCTGGTCCGTCAGCGCTGGATTCGGCGGGTTGTTGCTCGGATTGGTGTTCGTCAAGAACGAGCCGAACTCGTCGATGACCCCTAACTTGTCAGCGATACCAAACGCACCGGTGACACCGAACTCCGGCCCAAACACGACGTCGAAATCAAACGGGTCGCCCTGAATCATATTCGAGGGCACCGCCAAGTCGGCGTCATAGAGGATGTCGGTGAACGCGGCAAACACGCCCAGCGGATTGACCGCCAGAGCGGCTCGGAGGTCCTGCACGATCACTTGGACGCCGAAGCGTGAACCCGGAGTGACGCGGCTGACGGCATTGCCCGCACCGTCGACGACTCGCAAGGAGATATCAACATCGAACGGCTTCGCGCCGGCCGGGGCATTGTTCTGAGCTGCGATCGGGTCGCCGACGAACAGCGTCACTTCGGCCGTGCTCCGCACACCATCGGCGGTCACGATCGCATAGGTGAAGCTGTCAAACTGATTGAGCACATTGCTGTCAGGCGTGTAGGTAATCACACCGTTGTCGACGCTCGCAATCCCGTGATCGGGCTGATTGACGAGGAAGAACTCGGTGATGGTTCCCGTGGCTCCCAGGATGTCGTTGTCGAGCACATCCAGGCGAGCCGGCACACCGCCGCGAATCGGATTGCCGAGCGAGTCACGCCCATTGGGATAGGCATCATCGATCGCCGAAGTGAACGAGGTACCCGAGGGCGAGATGACCAATTCGGCCACGCCCAGCCGCAGTTCACGCTCTGCCAGCGCCGTCATGCGGTTGTACACGGTCGTTTCATTGACCGGATCATCCGCCGGGTTGGCCGCAAAGACGGCGATCCCGGCTGCCAAGGCTTGGAAGCGAACGCTGAACAATTCCTGCGGGCCTTCGTCAGCCGAGGGCGTGCCGCCCAGCGGACGTTGTGATCCGGCTTCATTGATCATGCCCGGCGTGTTGGCATCGCCGTTCTGCAAGCCAATGCCGCTCTGGAATTGGCTGCCAAAGCGAATGTCAAACCCAAGCGGATTGTTCACATCCGGTACGACCGCGACCAACTCATCGGTGTACAGCAGGTCGAGGAACGCGGAGAACACTCCCGAGCGATCGAGCGGGCTGCGGAGGTCTTCAACGGTGACGCGAGCCAAGAACTCGTCACCTGCCTGGATATCGGTGATCGGCTGGTTGTTGACGACATCGACAAACTCGATCTTGAACCCGACGACGTCATCGTTGCGCGAGTTGGGCAACAGGTTGACGGTCGCGGTAGCCGAGCTGATGTTTCCGGCTGCATCGCTGATCGTGTAGGTGAAGTGTTCGGTGCCGGAGAAGCCGGGCCGCGGGGTGTAGCGAACCGACTGGTTACCGCCGGCCAGCGAGGTGGTGCCACCTTCGCTACCAGGAGTCACCGAAATGATCGTGATCCCACCCTGGCTGCTGGGCAGGTCGTTGTCCAGCACATTCAAGGCGATGTTGTTGCTGCCCTGAGCGACTTCGAACGTATCGTCCAAGGCCACCGGCACATCGCTCTGATAGGTTACGTTGACCGTCACCGTCGCGGTTGCGGCGGGACCCACTTCGGGAGTGACGGTGTAGGTGAAGCGGTCCTGGCCGACGAATCCGGTCGGCGGCGTGTAGAACAGCGTACGTCCGTTGGGACCGACCGTAACCGTGCCGCGGGTACCGAGCGCGCTGCGGTCGATCGAAGTGATCCGCAAGCGATTGTCGGGAGTTTCAAAGTCATTGGCCAGCACGTCGATCGCGGTCGCTTGGCTGTTGCGCGAGACCGACACGGTGTCGTCGTTGGCGACGGCGGCCTGAGCCTGCACCGTGAACCGATGGTCTTCGACTTCGCCGCTATTGGCCGCTCCGCCACTGCCCAGATCCGGCGTCAGGCTATAGCGCCAGCGAGTGAACAGATTTCCGGGATCAACGCCGGCGGGAATGTTGACGGTGACCTGATTGCTGCCGGCCGGCAACACCACGTTGCGGAGCACATGGTCGCCATTTTGGCCGAACGAGCCATCTTGGCCGAAGTCAAACCAAGCCTGCAGGTAACCGGTTTGGCCGGTGGTGTTGGTGACCGTGACTTCAAACGTCGCCGGAGCCCCGGCAGCCAGCGGAGTCAGCAGCCGCACGCCGTCTTCGTCGTCCTGCACCTGCCCGCTGCCGCCTACCGGGCCGTTGTTGTCATCGGCATCGGCCTGTGCGGACGGCTGTCCGTCCAGATCGCGATCCACCCGCTGTCCCAGGTGCAAGCCTGCCACGATCCCGTGGCTGGGGCCACCATTGGCCAGCGACGTGCCGTAGCTATCGGGAGCGTCACCGAAATCGCGCGACGGACGGTTGCCAAAGTTGAGTCCGGTCGGGCCACGCAGCCCATCGTACTGCACCGTATAGAAGCCGCCGGCCGGAGCGGTTTGCTCAAAACCAGGGGCGACGACTTCACGCACCGCGTAAGTGCCGGGGAGCAAACCATCGAAGCTGAGCGTGTAATTGCCGTTTTCATCGGTTTTCGCCCGTGGCTCACCGATGTCGATTTGGCCGTCACCATCGACGTCGACATAGATGAACACATCGGAAATGCCCGGCTCGCCAGCGTCGGCAAAGCCGTTGCCGTTGAGGTCAGCAAACTTCCGACCCGTGAAGGCGGCGTCTGGACGATGAAGCCCAAAGTTCACGTTGCTCGCTCCACCGCTGACGGTGCGCGACTGCGGAGTCGTGAAGATGAACCCATCGGGAGCGACAACGCTCACGCGGTGATTCCCGGCACCGACCGGCAGCGAGAACGTGCCGTTGGCGGCGGTGGTCGTGGAGAGTTCGCCTGGATCGAACTGGCCGTTGTTGTTGGCGTCGACAAATACAGTCAAGCCGCCCAAGCCCGGCTCACCCGAGCTGCCGCGTTGGCCGTCACGATTGGCGTCGTTAAACACGGTGCCGGTCAAGGCAGCGCCTTGGGTACCGGTGGCCAATCCCCAAGCCAAGCTGGCAGCAACATACTCGTTGCCAAAGTAGCCTTCGAGCGGGTCAAAACGGTCAAACTGCGGGAAGACGACGGGCACGTCATCCGCCGTGCCATAAATCCCGTCCGGTCCCACGCCAACTGCATTGAGCTGCACCTGCGCGGTGCCACCGGTGTCGATCACCGAAGCGGTGGGGCTGAGCGGATCGGTGTGGCGAATCCCAAAGGAGTGTGCGACTTCGTGAGCAATGGTCGTCGCCAATCGTGCCGCCAGCACATCCAGCAAGCTCGCCGAGCTGGCGCGCGGGATATCGATGACCGAATCTTCGAAGAACTCTACCGGCAGGAAGACCAGGTCGCCGGGGTTGAAGTTACCGATGTCCAGCGTTGTTGAAATCCCCAGCACGTCTGGAGTCAGGATATCCGCTGTGGAGCCACCGATGATCGCCCGGGTGGTGAACGGATCAACTCCTGGATCGCTGTGGTCGCGGCTGTTGAGGAACTGGATGCCGAACTGGCCAGGAATACCCGTCTCATTGAAGTCGCCATTGCCGCCGAACTGGGCGACGCTGCGGAAACGCTCTTCCAGCTCTTCCAAGACCCGGTCAATCAGCCGATCTTCTTCATTGGGATTCAGGTTGATCAGGTTCAGCGAGTCCGCCAGCGACGGGATCCGCAGCGTCCCGGTCAGGCCTTGCAGCGACGAAGCGGTGACAATCGCACCGTCAAAGTCGAGGAACACCTTCTGCTGCACACCGATCGCCTGCTGCTCCAGGACCGGACGGTAAACGCGCAGAGCGGCCTGGTAGCTGTTGGTGCCCGGGACGGCTGAAGCGCTGCGGCCAATCCGGATCGTGTAACGACCATCAGCCGGCACGACCTGGGCGCCGACCGCATTGCCGACATCCATCAGCGGTGAGTTCGCAGGATAGAATGCCGCTTGATTGGTTTCGGTTCCAAACCACAACCGACCGTTGGGGTGGAGCACATCGAAACTGCCAGCGACACCGTTGACCGAGATGTCGAGAATGTCACCGGCCTTCAAGTCGGCCGCAAAGTAGTCGACGTCTTCAAACAGGGTGCCGCCAAAACCGCCGGTCTGAAACGGCGGCAGGTTGCCGCGAATGTCGACCGTGTGCTGCTGGCCCGTACCGGTGCCGAGTGGGATCAGTTGAGCGGTTTGCAGCGAGTCGTTCTGGCCACGTCCTGTTGCCCCTTCACTTTCTTGGAAGGTGAAAGCCGGAACGGTCCCCAGATTGCGTGGGCCAGTGTTGTTCAGGAAGTCGTACGGGTTATTGAAGTTCACACCGCCGGAACCGATCGCCGCAGCCAGAAGTTGACGGCTCTCCAAGTTCTCGACCGTTAGGCGGCGATGGCGTTGACCTGCAGCGGGTCGTGCCTGTCGCCGTGACTGGGATTGCGGGGTGCCTCGTTTCACGATCAATATTCCGGAGGGGCCAGCGGTCGGATAGGAAAAGAAAGGAGTTTCACCAAAATCATCGGTTCAAGACGTCGTACCGCAGTAAATCGCTTCGACGTCGAGTCAGATCCCAGCGCGTTTCTTTTCACAACGCGACGAGAAGTCAAAACGATGCGTTTGGGCAGTTTGCGGAGACTGGATAAGCAACGCGGTCGATTCTAGTTGGCCGCTGATGCCTGTCAACGAAACGCCCTTCCTACGATGCCGCCCAGGAAAATAAGTTCCCTGGACCGATGCGTTTGGCTGGAACAATTGTTACTTCCACCTAATGCGCATAGCTTACCTAGCCGTGCAACTAGCCCCAGAAAACGAAAAAAGCCGAGCACAAGGCTCGGCTTAGGTGAACTGTGACGGTTGTCGGGTTACCCCCCAACACTACCAGATGTACTCGGCCCCGATCGAGAAGCCGCGGATCGTCAGTGAGCGGGTGTTGATCGGTTCGATTGGTACCGCGCCGTTGCTGACGAAGGTGTCAGCCGCCGTGGTATCGAAGCCGTATCCGACGCGGTCCACGTGCAACAGGTAGTACTGGCCCTTGAGTGTCCAGGAGTGGCTGATCCGGTACAGCAAGGTCGCTTCCATTTCAGCCAACCACGCGGTGCGGTTGATCGCTTCATGGTCGCTCAGTTCGCCCGTGGTTCCTTGGGGGCCCAGCGAGGTAGCCGCCACCTGTGCCCGGCGGCTGATGTGGTTGCCCATCGGGCCCCCCTTGCCGCCGATGCCGACGTTGATTCCCGGTACGACGTTCCACCACAGGTCACCACCGATCTGAGCACCGACCATGTCGTTGTCGACGTTATTGCTGAGGTTAAAGAACCCGCCTGCACCGCTGGTGTCATACTCAAAGTCGCTGTCGAAGCGGAGGTATCGGATACCACCTAAGCCCGACCACTGGAACCGCCCGTAGGGACCGACGGTGCGACGACGATAGTTGACTTCACCGCTATGGAAGGTCGATTCAGAGTTCACGCTTTGGCGGTCCACCGCATCGGTTTCCGTGAAGCCTCCCGGAGGGGCGATGCCGAACTCGCTGAGGAAGGAGTACAGGTCACCGTTGCCCGTCGCCACGCCGTCACCGCTCCAGCGGTTGCCGCCGAGATAGGTGACTTCGATGTTGCCGCCGGGGCCGCAGATGAATGCTCCCGAAATCCGTCCGCCCGCGGTGTAGTCGTCATCGCCGCTGTTGGCCCACAGCACGGGATCGCCATCGATGCCGCGTGTCGCCAGGACTTGGCCCGAGGTTCCGCTGGAGACTTCCAGAATCATCACATCGGCCGACAAGTCATACCACCGCTGAGCCGACAGGCCCGCCTCGGTGTAGGGCAACAGCGCACGCAGGGCACCGAGCAAATAACCGCGTCCAATCGATTGGCACACTCCGCAGCCACCTCCGCCGCAGAACAGGCACAGCCGACTCACCCGCGACAAGCAGCCACCATGGCCACAGCCGTCGGGACCACAGCCCAGCATTCCGCAACCGCCGAGCACTCCACATCCGCCCGGCCCGCAAGCTCCTTGGCCGCAGCTGCCGTCGAGGCAACCCTCACAGCCATCGCAGCCGTAGACCGGCTGGCCCTCGTAACCGTAGACCGGTTGGCCACCGCCCAGTCGTGAAGCAATCGGGCCGTTGCCAAAGAAGCCGGCCTGTTGCACAGGTTGAAGGTAGGCGTCCGGTGCGGGCATACCGGCCGGGACTACAAAGCCGCTGGCCTCATAGTCCGGCTCAAAATAAGCCTGCTGGACTGGGCCGGCCGCAGTTGCCTGCGTGGGGGCGGTCGCGGACACAGCCACCACGGCGACCAGGCATCCCCAAATTACCCGCTTAAAATGCACTCTTTTGGTCATGGCGTCGTCCAGCACTCGTTTCGCGTCGGCAAATATGTCGGAGGAGTTCGTTGCAGGTCATTTCGCTTCCAGCGGCATAAAACTGCCATCACCGGCAGGATGCCTATGAGCGAAACATTCGCTTCCCTCGGAGTTATCGGCACAGACGTCAGGGGGATTTGACAAATATGACGGTCCGGCCGGGAAAACTTTGGCAATCGCAACGGTTCTCGCTCCCCCCAGATGCTTTACACTGCCTACAGGAGCCACCGGCCGGGTCGCCCGGCCCAGTCGCTCTGTGCGTTTCGCTCTGAGCCGTTTCTTCGCGGAGGCAGGCCCGGTGAAGATCGACCCGAATTGCATCGACCCGAGCGCCATCGATCAGACGCTCGATCGCATCGCCCTCGGGCAGCTCGACCCGCTGACCGCGGCGCGTCGCCTGCTCGGCATCGCGCCGCTGCCGGACCTGGAGCCAAGCCAAGGCCAGTGGCAAACGCTCGAGAGTTTGATCCGCGCGCTGGGGATGCCGCCGCCGGAAATCGAACTCGATTGGCGGAGGCAAATGCAGTCGCTCGCTGACGACTGGCAACAGACCTACGGCGTCCCGCTTCCGCCACTGGAACTGAGTGATGTGTGGGTTGATGGCAACAATCGGCTGTCGCTTCGCCACACCAGGCACACGGCCGCAACCGTCGCCGACGAGAGCTCTCAAGTGTCGACACCGGCAATACCGGCAGCGGCGAAGCCCGATGAGTTGGCTGCTGAGCCGGCCACCCCGTCCTCACGCAAGCGGACACCCGCCGCGCCGCTGCCGATCACGTGGCGAAAACGAGCCCTTGTGGCGGCGGCCGCCGGCGCGGTGATTGTCCTAGTGACCAGTCGCTATTTTCTTGCTGATCCCGAGTTGAGCGACACATCAGCGGATGCGACCGAGCGTTCCCTTGCCAGCTCACGCCGTCCGCTGTCAGCCGCTGAGGATGCCACGGCGAACTCTCACCAACCGCTTACCGCCTCGAGCTCTATAAGGCAGCCGCTTCCAACGCCCCAGCGGCCAGCCGATGAGCCTGCTAACGAGATTGACGAGGATCTGCTGGCGACTGAAAGTTTGATGCTGGGTAATGTTCTCCCGGATTTTGCTGCCGCAGGTGTTGAGACCGACGACTCCCGACTGCCCGAGGATTTGCCGCTCGCGATCCCATCCGCGACGGCCGCGCCGACTACCGCTCAGGTTGCTCCGGCTAACGCGACGGCAGCGGAAGGCACGTCATCGTCGCCGGCCGTCGACCCGTCGCCGCAGTCGCTCGCGGCATGGGATGTGTCGATGCGTTTTCATTTCACCGAACCCCAGGCTTCCGCGACGTGGCCGCTGACCATCCCCTCGGAATCCAGTACAGAGCAGTTTGCTGTTGAAGTCGAGGTCCCCGAGACGGTGCAGCTGGCCTGGATCGAACCGCTGGATACACAAAATTGGCGGCGCAGCAGGGGGTTGTTGCAGTGGACGCCGCAGGGAGCCGAATGGCCGCAGATCGGTTGCCGCCTGGAGCTCCGCGTCGCGACCAATCTTTCGCTCAAACTTCGCTATGCCGCTCAACTCGATCCGTCGCTCCCCTGGCAGACGTTCTCGCCGGAGCAACTCGAAAACGCGGTCGACCGCGCCAACGCAATGCTTCCTCGTTTGCTGGCTCAGCAGAGCGAACTCGCTCGCCAATACACCGCCGCCAGCTCGGCCAACCGCCGCATGCTGAAACCGGCCAAAGATGCTGTGGATCAAAATGTCCAGCGGTTGCAAACGTTGACGCAGCGGCTGCAACAGCTCATCGAGTTGCAAGCCGATGTGGCCAACCACGCGCGGTTGCGGATCAAGCGGATAACACAATAACCTGACCAACCGTGGGCGATTCTCAATCTGACCGGCGGTTACAGACCTCTCGTCTGCCCGCCGCGTCTGAGCCTGGCTGGATGCAGGCGTCGCCGAGAGGTCGGTTTGTCGCTGCTACTTGCTTGAATGGGCCGGCTCGTCTCGTAGCGATGGGAAACTCGTGAACTGCTGCCAGCCGAGTTCACCGCCATGGCACACGAGGCTCACATCGCTTGGCTAACGATTCCGCACTACAGCCCGATGGCCGGCGGCTCAGGGTCCAAAAAGTAGCGGTTGAGGAATCCTTGTCGGTCTTCTTCCTCGCGTGCTAAGGCGACGAGCGCGTACAGACGGCGCTGGTCACGGAGTTTTTTTTTCGCCAGTTCGCTGTCGTCCAAGAATCGGGCTGCTAACGGTCGCTGCAACACAAAGCACTCGGGCTCGCGCGGCCCGGCGACAATTCCGTAGCGATCGAGCATTGCGATGGCGGTCGCCAAACGGTGATCATGGCGGCTGACTCGCTGCAATTGATCGTTGAGCCACTCCAGCCCGAAGGCTCGGCACTGCTCCGAACGTTCACTGAGAAAATGATGCAGTCGACTGTAGTAGGCTGCGTCGGGATTGCGCCATTCGATGAACTGCATCTGCGTCATCAAGTCGGCTTGATCATATAACCAGCGACAGAGGCTCGGTCGGCCATCACGACCGGCCCTACCGATTTCTTGATAATAAGATTCCACTGAGCCCGGCGTTTCCGCGTGCATGATTAGGCGGATATCTTGCTTGTCGATTCCCATGCCGAACGCATTGGTCGCCAGCACCAACGAGCAGTCTCCGCTCATGAACGCATCCTGAATCCGCCGACGCTGGATACGAGGCAGATCGCCGTGATAGCAGACATGATGGACCCGGCTCTCACGGAGCTGCGCACTAAAATGTTCCAGTGTTTTGATCAGCGAGAAATAGATAATCGCGCTGCCGCTGCTGTAGCTGGGATCAGCCAAGGTGCGCTCGATCCACTCCAGCTTATCGGTCTCGCCCCACACCTCTTGAACGTCGAGCACGAGGTTCGGTCGGTCGATCCCTTCGTGAAAGATGCGAACCTCATCGGCTGTCAGCCCGAGTTGGTCAATGATGTCCAATTGGCAGTCATGAGTCGCGGTGGCGGTCAGCGCCAGCGTCGGTGGATCGCCTAACTGCTCACGGATCTCGGCCAATCGGGTATAGTCCGGGCGAAAGTCGTGTCCCCACTGACTGACGCAGTGTGCTTCGTCGACTGCCAGCAGACGCACCTCGCGCTGTGCCAGCACTTCGCCGAATACCGATTTGCGAAACCGTTCAGGCGTGACATAGACGATCCGGTACTCGCCGCGTGCGATCGCAGCATACCGCTGTTGACGTTCCTCGCGGCTGAGCGAGGAATTGATGAACGTGGCCGAGATTCCCCGCTGGGTCAGCGACTGGACTTGATCCTGCATCAGGGCAATCAGCGGCGAAAGCACGAGCACCAGTTCGCCCGGTTGGTCGAGCGCCAGTGCGGGGATTTGATAACAGAGCGATTTGCCGCTGCCGGTCGGTGCAATCACCAAGGCATGGCGACCGGCGGCGACATGCTCAAGCACTTCCGCTTGGCAGCCGCGGAAGGAGTCGTATCCAAAGTGAGTCTGAAGCAGTTGCAGGGAATTCATGCCGAGAAGCGTCGGTCGCAGTCAGTAGGTCGGGTCGAGAGGCCAAGATGCTATCGCCTCTTCAACCGCCCGGGGACTGGGCTAGGCAACGGCAGCCCCGGATCTACGGGCCAGCTCTCCACCGGTCTGGCTGTTGCGATGGTCTGCGTTCGTCCGACGGCCTGCGTTGTTCCACTCGATTGAGGTGGGCCAATCGCTTAGTTCAAACCATAGGTCGTCAACACTCCGTCTTCGGTCAAAACCATGAACTGCTTGGCAGACGCTGCGGGCAACACGGCGATCGGTTTGGCTCGCGAACTTGTTTGGCGAATGACCGGACGAAGACGCGGCGTGTTGAGCTCATACGCTTCCAGACAGGTTTCATTGACGGCAATCAAGTGGCTCTGAATGAATCCGGCCAGGGGGGTCTCCATCTCGGTGGCAAAAGGCATCGTCTCGATATCGCCGAACTCATGACTCACCAACATCCCGCCCGTCGCACCGGTCACAGCACTGCGGTTCCGCGTGTTCGGGATGGAGGTGACGAGCGACTCAATCGGATGAGGTAATTCGAGCAATGGCCGCCATTCGCTTTTTTCAAAGACGAATAACGTCTTGCCGATCGCAAGCGTGAGCTCGTCATTGCGGCTGACCAACTTGGGGACACCCATCGAAGCATCGCCTGGCAGGCCATGCGATGACAGCAGCGAGCCGTTCGTCGACAATCCGTTGAGGATGTATTGATCGTCCTGCTCCTCGATCAACCAGATGACACCGGAAGTCGTACAGGTTGCCGCAACCACATGAGCCGAGATGCCACGGAAACCGCCCGCTAGTAAGCTCCGCGCATTGGTGCGGAGCGCACCTGGAAAGACGCGCTGGGGAGCGATCGGCTTGTTGCCTACGACATGGACGAGCAGACCGGAGCGCGGAAAGCGGCCGAAGGCTAGTAGAATGGGTGCCCAGGTTGCAGGAGGCGCGGTGGTCTCGAGAGTGACGCATTCCCAGTTCTCTCCTGCACGTGCACAGCGTCCGAGCACTAACTTGCGATCCTCGAATCCGGCAGCGAAAACAGAGTCTTCGACCACGATCGCCTGTTGCCATGTGACCGTGGGCTTCAGTTGCACCGTATGCCCGCCGAGAAACCACCCTGTCGAGCGAGATTGAGTGGCAGGGTTAGGCTCGGTACGATTCCGTTGTTGATACCTTTGACAGTCGCGGGCGAGTAGTCGGTCCTCCGGTGCCAACCGGGCCAGTGCGTTCAGGAGCGGCTGCGGATCGGTTGGCGGGCCTGAGCGAAGCTGCCGAGCAACGACCCGGCGTGTTGCGTCCTCTGCCCGTAACCTTACAAACGGATCGAGATACTTGGTCGCCAGATCCGCCAGCAACTCGGCGACGGCGGTTCCTCGGCTCAGGGGATATCGACCTGACCCTAAGTCCTCGACCCACTCATGCGCCGCTTCGTGTCGTCCATGGCGCTCGAGAATTTGAAGGGTCAGCCGCAGGCATTGCATCCCGCGGGAGGAGTGAGGCCAGCCGTATTTGAGCTCGATGAGCGCCGCATCGGGATCTTTGAGTTTTCCCTCGCACAATTCGGCAGCCTGAATGTACTCGCCCCGTTGGTGATGTTGTTCAACAGCCCGGCGATAAGCCGCTTCGGCCGCTTCGTTTTGTTGCAATCGACGCAGCAGATCGCCTAACCGTTCATGCTCATTTAATTTCTCAAATATCTCTGCTGCCTCGGTCAACAGACCACCCTGCTCCAAGCAGTTCGCTGCCTCGAGCGGATATTTCAGGCGATCGCGGTACATCACCGCCGCTTCGTGGTAATGTCGACCCGCGCGCAGCGCATTTGCGGCAGCATGATCCTCTCCTAGGAGCTGCGCGAAGATGTAAGCGGCGCGACGATGCCGGCCGAGTTGCAGCTCTCGGTCGGCCAGCAGACGGTAGCGACCACGTAAGCTTGCATACATCCCGCGCGGCAAGTTCCAGCCGTCCACCGATTGGCCACCGCTCAGTTTTCGTAGGTCAAAATCTGTACTGTGTTGCTGCAGCGATGATCTTGGCGTGGCCACGCCCCGAGAGCCGCGGCTCATACAAGGAATTGCATACCGCAAACCCCGGTCTGGATCCTTGGCTAATAGTGATAGCAGCCTGGAGATTTCCTTATAGCGTTCCGTTTCTAAATCGTGCTGAACGCTGGTCAGGAGTCGCTGTGCCCAGTTTTCGAGAGCGTCGATCCACGTAGGGTCGGTTGCGGTACCCGGTATGTTGCGCGTGAAGTCTGTGATCAGGTTTGCCAGCGACGCCAGCGAACGCTTGCCCAGTTGCCGGATCGGCTTCCACCGCGATTCGTCTGGACTGCGAGGCAAACTGTCGAGCTCATGCGCCCAGGTGCCGATATCGCCTCGACCTTTTCGTAGGATCTGTTGAAAATGAATGGTTTCCTTGGCTCGGAGTCCGATTAAATGTTTGGCAAAGGTGACACCAGGCTTGGCAAGATCCCAGGTGGCCGCCGCTACACGGGGTACACGCAGCAGGTTTGCCAAAGGCATGCCTTCGGACGACTCGAAGACGACCAAGCCGATCGCCGGATGCCACACATAGGTTCGCTCGGGCTGCAGGAGATCATCAAGTTCTTCCGGCGTGAGCGGCGGCTCCAGCACCGCTTCGATCGGTAAGTACAGTCGAGAACCTTCTAGCCCAAAGGGCACGGCGAGACCGGGGCTGAGATCTGTCCACTGGTCGGTCGCCGTCGAGGTTACCAACACGCCTTGAGGTGCAAGCGAATGATGCCCAGCCGGTAATGGGTACAGTCGCAGCGTCTCCTGGGCCACCTGCCAACAGGTGATCTTCTGTAGCCATTGAGCAGGATCCGAGCCAGCGAGATAAAACGCCGAGGGCGAGCGGTGGGGTTGAGTGCTGCGCCGCAGCGCGAGCTTCATTTGAAGCATCGCAGTCGCTCCACGAAAGGATGAATCACTGATTGAAAAATCTCATGATCCGCAGACGCCGGATGATCACCAATGAAGTAGGGTTTGCCCCAAAACCGGCCGTCGGAGCACCAGCCTGATAACGCCCCGTCACCGAGCACGATCGTCGCCTCCGGAATCGTTAGGTCGGAGCTTTTGAGGTGCAGCAGCCCGCGGCCATCCAAAAACACTCGGCTACCATCGGGCCAACGGACGACGAACATAGGAAAGCCGATGTCGATACTGCTGTGGTTCGGTAGGCTAAAGGGTTGGAAATCTTGCCAATGCAGTTCGCTGGCTGGCGAGCCGGTGTGTGGCCTCAGACAGATCTTCATCGGTGCTTTCTCGAGTATGATTCCAAAGCGCTTGCCTTGGGAAGAAACCAGCGTCAAAACGCCATCGGTATCCACATAAACACGGCTGAACCGGTAACGCTGATTGACGACGCGGACCACGTCGCGAGTGAGAATCTCGTGGAATCGATTACGATGGACGACGTCGTTACTTAGCAATCTTTTGAGCTCTACAGCACCGACTTCCGTGCCAACCCAATTCAGCAGCACCCAACCACGTGCCGCAGGAGATGTTTTAGCTTCCAAGGGAAGCGAGACCCCTTGTCCAACATCTCGGGTTTCGCCGGTAGCGGTGTAGACAATCACGCCATTTCGGGTGACCCCAATCGGTCCTTCGATTTCGGGATGCTCGGTCAGCAATTCGA
>CALELC010000167.1 GCA_937904535.1 uncultured Planctomycetaceae bacterium | reverse complement strand
CCATCCGGTCTACTTTGCCGAGGCCGACGTCAAACCGGCAATGATCGCTGCGGACTACCAGTTGTACGGGGTGCAGGCTTGCTGTCGTACCGCAATCTTTTATTCGCCGCGCAGCCTTACCTGTCGCTGGGAACTGAGCGATCCGACCGGACGAGGACGGGTCGGTGGTTTGCCGCGCGGAGCGATTGCCGGCGCCGCAGCCGATTCGATCGAAATGGCGGCACGGCTGGGGCAAAACATCATCGCCTATGCCACCGGCCGCGAACTGCAGGACAAATTGGACCAGCGACTCGTCCTGCGTCCCGAATCCAGTGACATCGAGACGCAGCGGGGCGTGATTCGCATGGCACGGTTGGCGTTGGATAGCGGTGCCGAAGATGCTCGCCGAGCGCTACCCAATTTGGTATCGATTGCCGGGCAACAGATCGCGGCGCGGCTGCAAGCGGATACCGAAGATGTGCCGCTCGACGCGGAAGCCCTGGCCGATTATCCGATTCTCTGGGTCCACGGACGAGCGGATTTCAAATGGACGCCGGAGGAACAGCGTCAGGTGCGGACGTTTTTGCAGCGTGGCGGCATCATGCTTGTCGACGCGATCTGCGGCAGCCAGGAGTTTGCCACGGCGTTTCGGCGTGAGCTGGCCGCAGTCCTGCCCGACAGCCCGCTGAATCTGATGGATCAAAACCATCCGGCACTGTCGGCAGCCTATGGAGGGTATGACCTGCGTGGAGTCACTATTCGCTCGCCCGCTCGTTCCGGCGGTACGATGGAAGTCAGCCGGCGGCGGGGGATCCCACAAATCGAAGTCGCCACCGTCGATTCCGTCGCGGCAGTGTTCTTTTCACCGCTCGATCTGAGCTGCGCTTTAGAGAGCCAAAACTCGATCCAGTGCCCCGGCTACGACACGACGGATGCCGCCAAAATCGGCATCAACCTGATCCTCTATGCCTTGCAACAATAGTCAGCTCCCGCGTCCGGCAACGTCGCACAGGTAGCGTGCTGGCGTGACAACGGAATCCATCCAACCCAGCGGCCGCCTCCGACCATCCCACAGCCAACACCGCAGCGCTTATGACGGCAGAATCTCCGCCTGCATCGACCGACAAGCCACCGCACGACGAGGGCCTTCAGCGGCCAGCGGTGCCGATCAGCATCGATGATCCGCGGGTCTATCTGTCTGCCGAACGGACGCTGTTAGCTTGGATCCGCACCGGGGTAGCGCTGATCGGACTCGGCTTTTTAGTTGCAAAGTTCGGACTGTTCCTGCGTGAGCTGACCGTGATGCGGCAAACGAACCTACCGGGCTCCGCGGACGGGCAACCCGCTGCCACCCTTTCCAACCAGTCGATGTTGCCCGACTGGATTGGTGGACTGATCGTGCTGGTTGGAGCTGTACTGACATTTCTAGCGGGGCTGGATCATTTGCGGATGGTCCGGCGACTGGGCACCGACGACTTCATTGGCCACCGTCGCCGGTATCTTTCGGGCGCGCTCACCGTTCTCGTCGCGCTGACCGGGATTCTGCTGGCTGCCTACCTCGTCTTTCTGTGACTTTCGCTCTGCTCCACGCACGGCCTGTCGCTGACGATTACGGCATCTGCGCCGCCTAGCGGGACTGGTGCAGTTAGCTGCGCATTAGCGGACCCCCGACAATAAGGGGACCGAACAGCATCCTCTGCCGAAAGTAGATTCGTCCTCAGGCGCGCCCGGCTGCGTCTCCGGACGGCGGTGCCACCGATTTTGAAATCGGTGATCCTGCCCGCAAAGTATCGCTCGTCAATGGATTGATGAGTCACTGACGGGGTCTAGCCCTATCCTCTGGGTGCTGCGACGCAGCCGCGGTCGATGCGTCTTGCGCCCTCTTCCGTTCAAGGATTGAACATGAGACGGATGGCTCTTGTGATGCTTCTGCTGGCGCCTGCGCTGGCTGGGGCACAGCAGATGAATGAACCACGGACGATCTCGCCGCCAAGCATTGCAACAGCTCCGTCGGAAGGGCCGGCAGGTAATCTGGTCGCTGGCACGGAAGGAACGGACGTTCCGTCCAGCGCTGCCCCGACCAGAGATGCCCAAGTAATCGAGCGTGAGCTGAGTCCGCGGTATCGTCCGGTAACCGCATCGCCCGGCGGCTGGTTTGGCGATGTGGGGTTTTACGTGCTCCGGCCCCAGTGGAGCGGCGGGAATCCAGCATTTGCCGTCGCCACCACCACGACCACCGTCATCCCTGGCATCCCTGCGATTGAGGAGCAGGTGACGACGATCGAACAGACCGAGTTTGACCACGGCTACCATTTTGCACCGCTGGTATCGATCGGCTACGCCGGCCGCAATGGACTGGGCGTCCGCGCGCGTTGGTGGACGCTTGACTCAAGCGAAAGCGTCGGGGGAAGTGCGATCCTCGATGACCTGGCGGAGTTGGAGAGCATAAGCGTGTCCGTGCCATCGTTGCTGGGCACGACCGCATTGCTCGGCAGTATCGCCGATCAGGTCAGCGAAGGAGCGGACGGCATTCTCACAGTGCAAGGCAGCTTTCGCAGTCGCCTCGATCTGGATGTGATCGATGCTGAAGGCATCTGGGACACGACGCTCGGGCGCAGTTCTCTGCTCGTCTCGGCCGGGGTCCGCTACGCCCATCTCGGCCAAAGCTTCGACGGCGAGATCGATTTGGCATCCAACGTTGGGGCAGCAACCGCGGCGCTCCGTTCTCTGCACTCGTTTGATGGCGCCGGCCCGACCGTCGCAATCCATGCCCATCGGCTCATCGGCCAGACGAATCTGTCGATATACGGACTCAGTCGCGGTTCGTTGCTCTACGGCCAACGTCGCGATCGCGCGTCAGTCGTGGTCCCTGCCGGACGCTTAAACGACGCCGATCCCATTCTCTATTCCATCAGCCGTTCGGCATCGGCCACCACCGACAGCCTCCGACCGGTGATGGAGTTGGAGGTAGGTGGCAACTGGACTCGCAATGTCGGTGTCTGTGACTTGTTCGCTGAAAGCGGGTTCGTTGGGATGGTGTGGTTCAACGCCGGCAATGCAGCCCAGTCGGATGCCTTGATCGGTTCGGACTGGAGTTCCGTTGGCAGCGATAGCGCTCACCATAACCTTGGCCTGGTCGGCCTGCGGTTTTCAGCGGGCGTTCGTTTTTAGGATGCATTTTTGGGCATTTTTTGCAGCCGCCGGCCCCTCAGCCCGCGGCTTTCGTTCATCATAGGAAACGATGCGTGATTTGACCGCAGATCCGCGGTCAAACCTTTTGACATCCACGCTGCCCCCCATGAAAATGCCTACCAGCAACAACTCCCTTCGGTAGCCCCCAATGGCCTGCGGTTTCTCGTAGGCCTAGGTGGTCCGCCGGATTGCTCCGTTGCTGCTCCCCGCCGTCGCCCTCCAACCTGCCGGGCCGCCGATGACGCTGTCACTGCGATTGCTACCGTTTTTCTGCGTGAGCATTCTCGTGATTCCGGTAGCGTCCTGGCTACGAGCCGCACCACCAGCCGACTCGATCGACTTCTTTGAGCAACGTATCCGACCGGCACTGATCGAGCACTGCTACGAGTGCCATTCGGCTGACAATGATCAGGCAGGCGGCCTGGTGCTCGATAGCCAACCAGGCTGGGAAGCCGGGGGAGATTCGGGACCGGCGATCGTCCCCGGTGACGCGGAAGCCAGTCGACTCTTTCGCGTGATCGCTTCGCTGGACGCAGAACTGGAAATGCCGCCTGACGGGGTCCTGCCTCGCCAGGTCATCGAAGACTTTCGAACTTGGATCAACGCCGGCGCGATTGACCCGCGCGACGCTCAGGCGGCTCCCACCAAACCCCATCGCGATCCAATCGACTGGGAAGCCGGCCGACAACATTGGGCCTACCAGTCGGTCCAGTCGTACCTTCCTCCGGCACTGCCCGCCCCGGTCGCCGACGCAGCGGCCACCTGGCCCCAGCACCCGATCGACTACTTCATTTTGCAGCGATTGATGGACCAGGGTCTGAGGCCGAGCGAACCAGCCGCCCCGGCGGCGCTGTTGCGACGCGTGCACTACGACCTGACCGGGCTGCCGCCGTCAGTGGAAACGGTCCTGCAGTTCCTCGCGGCCGAGGATCAACCGGCAGCCTACGAACGGCTGGTTGATCGCTTGATCGCTTCACCGGATTTTGCTGAGAAGTTTGCTCGGCACTGGCTCGACGTCACGAGATACGCGGAATCGGTAACCCTACGTGGATTGGTGCAATCCGAAGCCTGGCGATTTCGTGACTATGTGATTCAGTCGATCGATGCTGACCGCTCCTGGAAGGACATCCTGATCGAGCATATCGCTGGCGATTTGTTGGAGCTCGATTCGGTGCCAGCTCGCCAGCGGGCTCAGATCGCAGTCACGTTTTTGTGCATGGGAAACTCCAACCTGGAGAACCAACAAAAGCGCGAATTGGACATGGACTACATCGACGAGCAGCTCGACACGATCGGCCGGGCACTGCTCGGCCAAACCCTCGGCTGCGCGCGTTGCCATGATCATAAGTTCGATCCGATTCCGACCAGCGACTACTACGCGATGGCGGGCATTCTGCATGGCTCCGTCGGGATCGACCATGCCAACGTCTCCCGCTGGATCGAGAACCCACTGCCGCTGCCTCCGGAGGAGCAGCAGCAATTTGACCAGTGGGAATCCGAACTGAGCGGTGTCAACGCAGAACTGGCAGCGATCAATCGAGAGCTGAAGGACGGCGATTCGGCCGGGCCGAAAATCGTTTCCGCAGCGAGCTTACCGGGTATCATCGTCGACGACGTCCACGCCCGCCGCGTCGGCTACTGGAAGCAGTCCACGAGCACCAAACCGTATGTGGACGCCGGCTATGTTCATGACGACAACACAGCTCGCGGCGAAAAATCGTTGACATTCCAACCGGAGAGTCTGCCTCCTGGTCGCTATGAAGTGCGGCTGGCTTACTGCGCAGCAGGTGGTCGCTCCTCGCGTGCACCGGTCACTGTGTTTAGCGCCGACGGCGAACAGACACTGTTCGTCGACCAGCGCAAACGCCCCGATGTCGATGGGCTGTGGCACTCGCTCGGCCAGTTTCGCTTTGAAGCCGGCGGGCAAGCGTTTGTCCTGCTGAGCAACGCCGATTCGGACGGACATGTGATCGGGGACGCCATCCAATTCCTACCGCTGAGCGACGGCTCAGTCGCTGTCGCAGCAGGTGCGGCCGCCCAAGATCCAAAGTTCCAGGCCGCGCAGGAACGACTGCGACAACGTCGCCAGGAGCTTACGGCCCTGCAAACACAGCTGCAAAATCGCCTGGCGTCGCGGCCCAAGTCGATGGGCCTGCGACCGCGTAGCGACGCCGGTGATCTGCCGATCCACATCCGCGGCAGCATTCATTCGTTGGGACCGCTTGCCCCGCGCGGTGTGCTCCGCATCCTGGGCGGTGAGGACAGCCGGCTGGAAATCGCAGACGGATCCTGTGGCCGCCTGGAAATGGCGTACTGGATCGCTGACGATCGCAACCCGCTGACCACCCGCGTGCTGGCCAACCGCATCTGGTTGTGGGTGATGGGGCAAGGTTTGGTGCGGACGCCCGACAATTTCGGCACCACCGGTCTGCCGCCGACTCACCCCGAGCTGCTCGATTGGTTAGCCGAACGCTTTGTGGCCGAAGGCTGGTCGATGAAACGTCTCGTCAAACACCTCGTCATGTCATCGACCTACCGGCAAGCCGCGACGCTGCCGCCGAACGACGACCGCCGCTGGCAGCTGGATCCCGACAATCGCTTGTGGTGGCGGAGCGACCGCAAAATGGTGCTGGCTGAATCGATCCGTGACAGCGTGCTGGCCATCAGCGGAGAACTTGATTCAACCCGTTTTGGATCACGGATCCGCAGGGGGACAAACAGCGATTATTTTTATGACCACGACCCCTCGATGCGGAGCATCTATTTGCCGGCCTTTCGCAACTCGATTCCTGAGTTGCTCGAAGCGTTCAACTACACCGATCCAAGCTATGTGACCGGTCAACGCGGGCGAGCCATCGTGGCCCAACAAGCGCTGCTGATTTTCAATCATCCCTGGTTCAGCGAACGAGCGGCCAGCGCGGCGCGGCGAAACCTTGCCGCCAGCAGCAACGAGCTGACCCAGCAGATCGAGTACGCGTTTCTGCACACCCTCGCCCGCCTGCCGACCGAGCATGAGTTGCAAGCGGCGAGCACCTTTATCAATACCCTGCAAGCAGAATGGGACCCGGCCGGAGGTGCGGAGCCGGCCTCCGAACCGCGCCCCACCCGCCGCGAATACGCCCTTGCCCAGCTGTATCACGGTCTGTTCGCGACCGCTGAGTTCCGACAACTCGACTGAGCCCTGCTGATCGCGCACTACCCTTTACGAGGAACCTCGGATGTCCGACATCGGCTTGATCGAACGCCGCCGGCTGCTGCAAGCGGCCAGTTGCGGATTTGGTTGGTTAGCGACGCAGGCTCTGTTCCAACCGTCGGCAGCTGGATCACCGGAAACGTCCGCCTCGTCGGCGACGGTTCCTCAGCCGCACTTTGCTCCCCGCGCCAAACGCATCATCTTCCTGTTCATGCAAGGCGGGCCCAGCCAGGTCGATACCTTCGATCACAAACCATCGCTGACGGCACACGACGGCCAGATGATGCCGTTCGACGATGCGCGCGTTTTGGCTAATTCCGGCAAACGCGGCAACACGCACCGGATCATGAAATCGCCCTGGGCCTTTAAGCAGTACGGCGAGTGCGGCCACTGGGTCTCGGAGTTGTTTCCGCACACCGCACGGCATGCCGACGAGCTGTGCCTGATCCACTCGCTGCACACCGAAGGCGTTGCTCATGGTCCGGCGACGCTGTTTCTGCACTGCGGGGCAACGAGCAATATCCGCCCCTCCCTTGGCTCATGGATCCACTATGGTCTAGGGTCAGAGAACGAGAACCTGCCCGGCTTCGTGTCGATTGCACCGTCGATGGGTAACGGTGGCCCGCGCAATTTCGGTAGCGCCTTTTTGCCAGCCATTCATCAGGGAACGCCGATTGGGCGAGCGGGCGGTAGCGGAGCAGACTTAGAACTGCGGAACGCGCAGATCCCCGAGTCACGCTGGTCCGAGAGTCAGCAACGTTTGCAATTCGTGCAGGAACTCAATCGCCAGCGGCTGAGCGAACAGCCCACTGACGGGCAACTGGATGCGATGATTCGCTCCTATGAACTCGCCTGGCGAATGCAGTCTCACGCGCCGCAGGTTTTCGATTTGAAAGCTGAAACCGCTGCTACGCTGGCCAGTTATGGAATTGGCAATCCAACGACAGATGCCTTCGGGCGGCGCTGCCTGCTGGCGCGGCGGATGTGTGAAGCCGGCGTCCGCTTCATTCAAGTGAACTATGGTGACAACTCGGCTAATCCTGCCTGGGATCAACATTCGGATTTGCCCAAGCATGCCGATCACGCTGCGGCAGTCGATCAACCGATCGCAGCACTGCTGCAAGATCTCAAACAGCGCGGCCTGCTCGAGGATACGTTGATCTGGTGGGGCAGTGAGTTTGGTCGCACCCCCTACGCCCAGCAGAATGGTACCGGCCGTGACCACAATCCCAATGGGTTCACGGTTTGGCTCGCCGGCGCCGGCGTCAAACCCGGCTTCCGCTATGGGGAGACCGATGAGTTTGGTCACCAGGCGGTCACCAAAAAGGTACACATGCATGACCTCCATGCCACACTGTTGCACCTGCTGGGTCTGGATCACCAGCGGCTCACCTATGAGCATGCCGGCCGTAATTTCCGGCTGACCGACGTGTACGGCAAAGTCGTCACTGAGATTCTTAGCTAGCGCGCGATCACGGCTCCGAGTTAGGATGGCGCACCGCATATCGCTCGCGTTGACGTTAACATGGTCGCCGTCTGGGCGGCAGCCTCTGGGCCCCGTATCGGCTTATAATCCCAGGCTCTCGCAGCCTCGGCCGCCCGTTTCGTAACTCCTGGAAGATTCTTGTGACCAAGATCGCGATCAATCGCCGTACCTTGCTCTGCGGCCTCTCAAGCTCAGCAGCCCTCGCCTGGTTACCTCGTTCAGCTGCCGCTTTAGAAGGCGATTTGCCACCGGGCGGTCTGCAGGCCGATGTGGTGATTGTCGGCGGTGGTCTCGGTGGCTGTGCTGCAGCGCTGGCTGCACTTCGTGGCGGACTCTCCGTCATTCTGACCGAGGAAACCGACTGGATCGGTGGACAGTTGACTCAGCAGGCCGTCCCGCCGGATGAACATGGCTGGATTGAAAGCCATGGGTGTACCCGATCTTATCGCGAGCTTCGCAGCGGCATTCGCGAATACTATCGCCAGCACTATCCGCTCACGTCCGCGGCTCGCTCGACCGTCAATTTGAATCCCGGTAGCGGCAGTGTTTCGCGGCTCTGTCACGAGCCGCGGGTCGCCTTGGCAGTGCTGCAGGCGATGCTGGCACCTTACCGGAGCGGCAAACAGTTGACGGTGTTGCTTGAACACCAGGCCATCGCCGCAGATACCGACGGCGAACAGATACGCGAGTTGCGTGTTATCAGCCTTCGCAGCGGTCAGCAGCGCGACCTCAAGGCTCCCTGGTTTATCGATGCGACTGAGTTGGGTGATCTGTTGCCGTTGACGGGCACGGAGTATATCACCGGCAGCGAGGCACGCCGGGACACCCAGGAATTGCACGCCGCCGAAGAGCCGAACCCCGCCAACCAGCAAGCCTTCACGATGTGTTTTGCTGTTGATCATCTCGATGGCGAGGATCATACGATTGATAAACCGGCCGAATACGATTTCTGGCGAGAATTTGTTCCTGAACTGACTCCCCCTTGGCCCGGCCGATTGCTCGATCTCACCTACACCCACCCACCCACGCTGCAGCCCAAACTGCTCGGGTTCTCGCCTACCGGTCAGTCGCAGAGCGGAACCCTGAACCTGTGGAATTACCGCCGCATCGCCGACCACAAGAACTTTGAGCCCGGCACCTACCGTTCCGACATCAGCTTGATCAATTGGCCACAGAACGACTACCTGCTAGGGAATCTGATCGACGTGGATGCGGACGAACAAGCCGCACATATCAACCGCGCCAAACAGCTCAGCCTGTCGTTGCTGTATTGGTTGCAGACGGAAGCCCCACGTCCCGATGGCGGGACGGGTTGGCCGGGCCTGCGACTTCGTGCGGATGTGGTCGGCACCGAAGACGGCCTGGCGAAGTACCCGTACGTCCGCGAAGCACGGCGGATTCTCGCCGAGTTCACGGTGCTGGAGGAACACTGCGGCCGAGAAAACCGGGCGCTCGTCACCGGAGCTGAGCCGGCCACCGTTCGTGCTGCCTCCTATCATGACTCGGTCGGCATCGGCAGCTACCACATCGACTTGCACCCCAGCACGGGCGGTGACAACTACATCGACTTCGCTTCGCTACCGTTTCAAATCCCGCTCGGTGCGCTGCTGCCCCGTCGCATGAAGAACCTGTTACCAGCCGCCAAGAACATCGGGACCACGCACATCACCAGCGGCTGTTATCGGCTCCATCCAGTCGAATGGAGCATCGGCGAAGCGGCTGGTGCATTGATAGCGCATTGTCACCAACATCGCACTTGGCCGCACGCGGTGCGCAACCAACCCGCACAGCTGGCCGAGTTTCAGGAATCGCTGCGCCGCCAAGGACTTGAACTGCGGTGGCCGAGTGATAAGTAGTCGCGCCCGGCAGCACGAAGCGGCTGGGATCTCAACGTGCCGGCCAGCACAACTCCATGCTGAAGCAGCGACTGGAAGACTCGAGTCTTCCAAGTTGTCCGCCCATCCGGTTTCATCGGTAGAGCAGGACTGGGGATGTGGAGCAGCGAAGAGGCGGTGGTGTGAAATCGTGAAGCATCTGCCCATACCCCCAGCGAAAGAAAACTCGCAGAACCTTTGGCTTAAGCAATACCAAAGGTTCTGCGGTCATAACTCACCGAACTAGGGCTTGCCTTCTAAGGCAAAGTCTTCCGTGACCGTGCTTTCGTCGATCCGGACTTGGAGTTCGGTACGACTGTTGTATTTCTCGGGAATATACATTTCGCCGACTGGTACTTGCTCACCAGGATTCGACTCATCGTACTTACCGGGAATCAAACGCGATGCTCGGATCTCCACTGCTGCTGGTCCAGGAGCAATCCGCACCGTGTACTGACCGTCTTGGATCACCCCTGCATAGGCATGCTGACCTTCGTTCAAGGAACGAAACTGAATCCGTCCTTCGGGGACTGGTTCTCCATTGTAGGTCACGCGGCCCGTGAGTTCCTGCAACCCATCGGAATCTCCACCGCATCCCATCCAGGTGAGACTTCCGCCACAGAGGGCGAAAACTAACAGAACATTCTTGATGGACATAAGCGACTTCTAATCGTTTCCGTTTTGTAAGACCGGGTGACCGGGGTTAGTTCCAAGTGCCGAGCACGCCGCCATCAGCGCGGTTACCCAGGTTACGCCACGTCTGACGGTCAATGCTGTCGCTGATGAAGCTAACCGAGCCGTCACACAGCGCGGTCATGACACCGCCGGGGTGGTAGCTACGCGCGAAGTTCCAGCGACCAGGCAGCCCGTCTGCGTTGCCGTTCTCACAAGGCGCCTTCCGGAAGGTGGTTGACTTGCACGAATAAACGCGGTCGGGCACGGTCGTATTCGGCGCTTCACCGGTCGAAAAGCCATACGATCCGTGCGGAGCACCGCCCCAGTAGCCGCCTAGTTCACCCCAAGCGCCGCCGGTCGAGCCGCGGATGATCCCTTCGCTGATCATCAGCGTGTTCGATGTGCCGTCGACGCAGTCACGGAACCCACGCCGCGATTGCCGACCAAACACCCCGCCGGCATCTTCACGAATCATGGTTAAGTCGATCACCGTGCCGGCCGGAATGCTCGCAAGCACCGGTGTGGTCGGCGTCCCGCCGCCGGAGCAAACGGCATAGTTGCCTTGGAACCCGCGGTCCGAACCGCCGCCACCGCGTGCCGGACCAGCCGGATCCGATGCACACATGAAAGTTGCGACAGGTCGTCCAGCAAACTCCACCGGCAGATTGTGGATATATTCGGCCGTCATCCCATAGGTGGCCTCCACATTCTGATAAGCCTCATAGAAAGCGGTCTGCTCGACAAACGGCAACAGCTGGTGGAACCAGGTGTCGCGGCGTTTCATTTGCCCTGCCACTTCGTTCTTGAAACCATAGGGAAATACCCCGTGGGTATCATGATAGTTGTGCAGCGCTAAGGCGATCTGCTTTTGACTGTTGCTGCACTGCATCCGGCGAGCCGCTTCACGCGCAGCTTGGACAGCGGGCAACAACAATCCGACCATGACTCCAATAATTGCGATCACTACCAACAACTCGACCAACGTGAAGCCGAGCCTTCGCACGGCCGGCCGTCGAGATCCTGCCGCAGACAACAATGACATCATTAAAACCTTCTCCCTCAATCCCAATCATTCAACAATGAGAAACCAAAATGATCATAACCGCCTCCCCGAACTGCCACTAAACGAGGGGGGAAGGCGTGCTGACAAATAGGTCGGCGGCAAACCATGAAGCAAAGCCGGAGCCAGAAGCCATTCGCTCTGGCGACGACACTACTCTTGAGCCGTCTGTGTGGCCCCTAGTCGCAAGCGGGGCGTATGGTGGTGGATTAAAGTCCCTTAGTCAATTTCCCCCATTTGTAGAACGCCACCCCCCACCACACCTTGACTGCGTACACCCTAGGCAGCTTTGAGAGGGCTGCAAACGCATTAGGCACGACAGCCCAGAGCCGCAACTTTCAGCACACCCTCCTCAGTTGGGACAGATCGAACTCTACCATTCGGACGGATCCGCACTGCGTGATGCTTGTCTTGCACCCACTGGCCGGCCAAACTTTACTGCTGTCCGACGCGGTAAAGTTGTGAAATGGGAGGATTCACGAATGCAACGTCCTTCTGTGATCACAGTTCCTCACACTCCGGCAGCTAGACCGGTACGACGATGGAGCTGGCGTCTGCTGCGGATTCCCGTTTTGGCTTATCTGGGGATATTGATGGTGCTGCTGTTGCTGGAGCGATCGCTGATCTTCATCCCTACGCCCTACCCCGCCGGCAATTGGCAGGAGCAGCCGGACGATGTGGAGGATGTGCAGTTCGCTGCCGCCGATGGAACGAAGTTGCATGGGTGGTATGCCGCCCACGATGATCCACTGGCGGTGGTCCTGTATGCCCATGGCAACGCCGGCAACATCACCCATCGCATCGATGTGCTCGAGCGACTCCATCGAGATCTGCACTGCACAGTATTGCTGTTCGACTACCGCGGTTATGGAAAAAGCGAAGGCAAGCCGAGCGAAGAGGGCGTGCTTCAAGACGGACGCGCGGCCCGTGACTGGCTGGCAGAGCGTGCCGGCGTGGCGAAGCAGGACGTGGTGCTGATGGGCCGCTCCCTAGGGACCTCCGTCGCGGTCGATCTAGCGGCCGAAGCCGGCGCACGCGGATTGATACTGTACAGTGGCTTTCCCTCCATCCGTGATGTTGCCGCTTACCACTATCCGTGGCTGCCCGTCCGCTGGGTGATGCGGACCCGCTTGGATTGCATCGGCAAGATCCAAAACTATCATGGGCCGCTATTGCAGGCACACGCCGAGCAAGATGAGGTCATCACGGTTGAACTGGGGCGGCAGTTGTATGAAGCTGCCCCGATGCAGCAAAAAACATGGTTCACGCTCGGGGCGAGCTCTCATAACGATCCGCCGCCGGCTGCCTTTTATGAGGCGCTGCGTCAGTTCTTGATCGGCCTGCCGTTGTAACCGCTGGCTAGGGGATGGCACGCTCAACGCCACGGCGATGGACGCGAGCGGCAGCGGCAGATCCCGAGGCGTTGGGACCTTGCGAACGGCGATGCACTGCTCCTCAGCACGCCCTTCGTCCTTCAGGGAGGCACCACCCAGGTCAGCAACGGGTTAACGAGCGCAGCGAAGTTCCCATCAGCAGGAGAGGCCCTTTCACTCTGGCAACTTTGGCCGCAGCGGCTCGCCTTGCTCGCTATCGACCGGATACAGCGCTTGCTTCGCCTCCAGCGCCGCGATCAGCCTGCTCATCATCTGCCGCAATTTTTCGGGTTGCTGCTGAGCTAGATCCTGCTGCTCGTATGGGTCCATCGCGAGATTGAAGAGCTGGTAATGCGAACCGCCTGATGTCTCGGAAGGGAAGTAGTGGTAGATCACTTTCCATTCCTGATCGCGGAACGTCGTGAAATAGTCGCTGCGGTGCGGTGAGTGCGGATAATGCATCAGAAACTCACTCGGGCGCTGCGGGTCAGATTCACCAGTCAACAAACTCGCCAGCGACCGCCCATCAACGGCATGCTGCTCAGGCGTTTCCGCTCCGCCAACGGCCA
>CALELC010000166.1 GCA_937904535.1 uncultured Planctomycetaceae bacterium | reverse complement strand
GCTGTTGCATCCCGCACTTGGCCTTCCGTTCTTGTTCACTTTGCGGATTTCTACTCCTCGTGATCGCCCCTTCTCGCGTCGATTCGCTTCCCGATTCTCAGCGGATTGTTATCACCGGCATCGGATTGACGTCCCCAAACGGCAATGACTGGCAATCCTTCCGTCAAGCGCTGTTGGAAAAACGCAGTGGCGTGCAGCCTTATGAGATTCGCTACTTTGGCAAGACCTTAGCCGGCATCTGCGATTTTGATGCACTGCGTTATCAGACCAAGAAGGATCTTCGTCGCGGTACCCGTGCCGGCAGCGTGGGGATCTATTCCGCTAACGAAGCGGTCAAACACAGCGGCCTGGATTGGGAAAACATCGATCGCTCACGCGTGGGCATCTACATCGGTGTAACCGAGCACGGCAACGTCGAGACCGAGAACGAAATCTATCTGATCAAAGGATTCGACTACGACACCTCGGTCTGGTCGCATCATCACAACCCGCGAACCGTCGCCAACAATCCAGCCGGTGAAATCGCACTGAACATGGGGGTCACCGGTCCGCACTACACGATCGGGGCCGCCTGCGCTGCTGGCAATGCCGGCCTGATTCAAGGTGCCCAGATGCTGCGGCTCGACGAGTGCGATGTGGCGCTTGCGGGTGGCACCAGCGAGAGCATCCACACGTTCGGTATTTTCGCAAGCTTCAATAGCCAGAACGCCCTGGCGACCCACAGCGACCCAGCCCAGGCCAGCCGCCCCTTTGACCGTGATCGCAATGGGATTGTCGTCGCTGAAGGCGGCTGCGTTTACGTGCTTGAACGTCTGAGCGATGCGAAGAAACGCGGTGCGGAAATTTACGGCGAACTCGCCGGCTATGCGATCAACACTGACGCGACCGACTTTGTCCTGCCGAATCCCGAGCGTCAGGCGCAGTGCGTGCAACTGGCGCTACAACGTGCCGGACTAGAACCCGAAGACATCGACATTATCAGCACTCACGCCACCGGCACCAACAGCGGCGACATCCAGGAGTGCGATGCGCTGGCGCGAGTGTTTGGCAATTGTAAAACTGTGAAGATTAATAACACCAAGAGCTTCATCGGGCATGCGATGGGAGCCGCTGGGGCGTTAGAATTAGCTGGCAACCTACCCTCCTTTAAAGATGGGGTGGTTCACCCCACCATCAACGTTGACAACCTCGACCCACAGTGCGATTTGCCGGGGCTGGTAATGGGTGAGGTTCAGGAAGTCAGCGGTGTCGATTACATTCTCAATAACTCGTTCGGCATGCTCGGCATCAACTCGGTTGTGATCATCCGACGGGTTTAATTTCCCGTTATTGGGCAGTCCCGGCTAACGGTACGGACTGCATCTGCTGTTCCCTCTAACCATCCATCAGTGAGAACCTACCGACCATGAGTCCCGCCGAAATCCGTGATGAGATCATCGATATCCTGGGAGACATCGCTCCGGATGAGAACCTCGACGACTTGGTCGACGACAAGAACTTCCGCGACCAGTTGGAACTGGACAGCATGGACTTCCTCGACATCGTGATGGAACTCCGCAAGCGTCATCGCGTGCAGATTCCCGAGGAAGATTACGGCCACTTGGCCAGCATGCAGAGCACGGTGAATTACCTCGAACCGAAGATGCGCGACATCGTCAAGGCATAGCCGCCCCATGTACGACACGATCATCATCGGTGCCGGCATGAGCGGTTTGGCCGCGGGTATCCGCTTGGCACACTTTGATCAGCGTGTCTGCATCCTCGAGCGGCATTACACCATTGGCGGGCTCAATTCGTTCTACCGCATGGGCGGACGCGACTTCGATGTCGGTCTGCATGCAATGACGAATTTCGCTCGCAAAGGAACACGCCGCGGCCCGCTTGCCAAGTTGATCCGGCAATTGCGTTTCAACTGGGAAGACTTTGCGTTGGCCGAGCAGATCGGATCTTCAATCCGATTTCCCGGTGTGAGTCTCGATTTTGGCAACGATATTGAGTTGCTGCAGAGCGAGATCGCGCGCGAGTTTCCTGATTGCGTCGATGGCTTCGCCAAGCTCTGTGAGTCACTGTTGGATTATGATGATCTGGCAGGCGACGATCCGAACTTTAATCAGAGCGCTCGCGCGGTACTGGAGCAGTTGATCCCACAACCGCTGCTCCGCGAAATGTTGCTCTGCCCGCTGATGTGGTATGGCAACGCGCGCGAAGATGATATGGACTTTGGCCAGTTCTGTATCATGTTCCGCGCCTGCTACTTAGAAGGATTTGGCCGCCCCTTCAAAGGCGTCCGTACGATTCTCAAAAACTTAGTGCGTAAGTTCCGCGGACTCGGCGGCGAACTTAAGCTGCGCAGCGGCGTGTCGCGGATTCACGTCGAAAACGGCCATGCTGTAGGCGTGGTGCTTGATGACGGGACGGAGATCGCCGGTCGCCGCATTCTCTCGTCCGCTGGCACCGTCGAGACGTTGCGACTGTGCGATGACATCACCGAAGTTGATGTGGCGAAAGCAGGCCAACTGAGTTTCATCGAATCGATTTCCATCCTCGACGTCCAGCCGAGGGATATCGGTTTTGATCGTACCATCGTCTTCTATAACGACAGCGAAACGTTTCATTGGCGACGGCCGGAGCAGGGACTGTGCGATGTCCGCACCGGTGTTGTCTGCTCGCCGAATAACTATCGCTACGATGCAGCCGATGGCACCTTGCCCGACGGCGTGATTCGGATCACGACACTCGCCGATCATGATCGCTGGTGCGCGCTGCCCGAACCGGCGTATCGGGCGGAGAAGGTCGCACAGTACGAATCGGCCGTGCAGTCGGCAGTGCGGTTCATGCCCGATTTTCGCCGCCACATCATCGACACCGATGTGTTCACGCCGAAGACAATCCGGCGGTTTACGTGGCACGACAACGGCGCCGTCTACGGTGCGCCGGAGAAGCGGCTCGACGGCACGACCCACTTAGATAATCTGTTCCTGTGTGGCACCGATCAGGGATTCGTTGGGATCGTAGGTGCCATTCTGAGCGGCATCAGCATGGCCAATCGCCACTGCCTCGTATCAGCCGACTGACCAGCCCGGTCAGATTGCGCGCCCGGAAAGTGGACTGACTTCAGCCAATGGCGTTTACACCGCCATCCGGGCGACAGTGGGTCAAGTTGTGGACTAAAATCGTTCGGGGGCCACACCCCCTACCCGCTGCTTGTCCACTCCTTCTGTGCAATCCGCAATCATGTGGCAATCGCTACAACCGCTAATCGAGTCGCTGTTTGTTGGCCCTGTGTGGCCAGCATCAGTACTGCTGTTGTTGGTTTTGGGCTACCTGATTCTATCGCTGGGCACGTCGTGGGATATGGACGGTCCCGATCTGGAAGTCGATGCCCACGTCTGGCAAAGCCTCGGCGCAGCGACACTCCGCTGGCTGCATTTGGACTCGGTTCCCATCGTGATCTGGGGCGGCCTGTTCGCGTGCATCAATTGGCTGCTCGCTTACATCCTTTGGAATGCGTTCGATACGGCGCGGCATGAACCGACGCTGCTCGTCTCCGCGACCCTGGCAGCCCGGAACGCCATCATGGCAGCGGTCATTACCAAGTTTGCCACCGCCCCGCTTGCGCCCTATTTAGGTGGCGGGCCAGCCTATAGCGAAGAGACGTTGATCGGCAGGTCGTGCGTGATTTCGTCCGGCGAGGCGACGCCGACGTTCGGGCAAGCGAAATACGATACCGGCGGTGCGCCGCTGCTGCTGAACATCCGCACTGACGGGCCTCATTTGGTGAAAGGCACCATCGTTCGCATCGTCGCCTTTGATCCCTCCAAACGCGTCTACTCTGTCACCCTTGATACCGAAACCTCTTCTGGGACACACACATGATCTTCCATCCGCTGCTGGCCCTTTCCGATGCGGCGATGTACGGCCTGCTGACCGTGGGGCTGCTGGTGTTCTTTGCAATGTTGGCGGCGTTCTACGTCAGCATCTTCTTTGTCAAAGTCGGACCAGATGAGGCGATCGTCAAGTCGGGTGCGGGCGGAATCAAAGTCGTCACCGATGGCGGTTTGCTGCGGATGCCCCTGGTCCAGCACATCGAATACATGGACCTGACACTCAAGAGTTTCGAGATCGCACGCCAAGGCGCAGAGGGCTTGATTTGCAAGGACAACATTCGCGCTGACATCAAGGTGGCGTTCTTTATCCGCGTCGACAAAACAGCGGAAGAGATCAAAGAGGTCGCGCAGTCGATCGGTCCGAAACGCTGCAGCGAGATCGAAACACTGCGTGAATTGTTTGACGCCAAGTTCAGCGAAGCTCTGAAGACAGTCGGGAAGCAATTTGATTTCGTCGATCTGTATGACAAACGCGACAAATTCAAAGATGAAATCCTCAAGGTGATCGGTACCGACTTGAACGGCTACCGGCTCGACGATGCTGCGATCGACTATCTCGAGCAGACTCCCCTGTCGCTGCTCAATCCCAATAACATTCTCGACGCCGAAGGGATCAAGAAGATCACCGAACTGACGTCAACTGAAAAGATCAAAGAAAACCAGTTCACTCGTGACCGCGAAAAGACGCTCAAGAAACAAGACGTCGAAGCGGAAGAAACGATCCTAGAACTCGAACGGCAGCGCGTTCAGGCCGTCGAGAAACAACAACGCGAAATCGCTGAAATCCGTGCCCGCGAGAAAGCCGCCGCCGACAAAGTCCGCGAACAACAGCGGCTGGAATCCGAACGCGTGCGAATTCAAACCGAAGAAGAAATCGGGATTGCGGAAGAGAACAAAGCCCGCCAAGTCCTGGTCGCTCAGCGCAATAAAGAACGGACCGACGGCGTGGAACTCGAACGGGTCCAGCGTGATCGGGATCTCGAAGCCGTGGAACGTTTGCGACTGGTCGGTGTCGCTGAAGTTGAAAAGCTGAAAGCGATTGAAGTCGAGAACCGCAACATCCAGGAAGTGATTCGCGAGCGCGTCGCGGTTGAACGAGCCGTGGTGGAGGAAAAGGAACGCATCAAGGACACCGAAGAAAAGGCCGGTGCCGAGCGGCTCAAGGTGGTGCAGATCACCGCGGCTCAGATGCGAGCCGAGGAAGATTTGATCCGCCAGACCAAGGCTGCGCAGGCGGAGAAAGAAGCGGCGCTGCTGCTGGCTGATAAGATCCGCGTGGAGGCCGAAGCGATGAAGGATGCGGCCGAACGCGAGACCGCAGCCACCAAGATGCTGGCTGAGGCTGAAGCTGCGAAGCAAGCAGCCGCCGGCTTGGCGGAGGCCCGTGTCCAGGAAGCTAAGGCCGAGTCGCTACAAAAAGAAGGCATCGCTCAAGCAACCGTTCTGGAACGCAAGGCGATCGCCGAAGCCAAGGGAATCGAAGCCAAAGCCGAGGCCCACCAAAAGCAAGGTCTGGCCGAAGCAGCTGTGGCGTTGGAAAAGTACCACAGCGAAGCGACCGGTATTACCGAGAAGGCCGAAGCGATGAAAAAACTCGACAGCGTTGGCAAGGAACACGAAGAGTTCAAGCTGCGTCTGGAGAAAGAACAGAATGTCGAGGTGGCAGCGATCAACGCGCAGAAGAACATCGCCGAGAGCCAGGCCGGCGTTGTTGGCGAGGCGCTCCGCGCCGCCCGCATCGACATCATCGGCGGCGACGGCCAGTTCTTTGAACAGATCACCTCAGCCGTCAAGGGCGGAAAGGCAATCGACCGGTTTGTCTACAACAGCCGCGTCGCCACCGACATCAAGGAAACCTTCTTCGATGGCAACCCTGCCTATTTCCGCGACAAGCTGACGTCGCTGGTGGCGCAGTTCAATCTCAGCACGGATGAGATTAAGGATTTGTCGATTGCGGCGTTGATTGCACAGTTGCTGGGCGTCGCAAAGAGCGATGACCTCCGCTCACAGCTGACGAGTCTGCTGGGGATGGCCGGTTCGGCGGGCATGGCTGACCAACAAGTTTCGAAGTTGTTGCTAGACGCGCCCAAGGTCACGCAGATCGCTGGCGTTAACGGCAACAGCAAGAAGTAACTTTATCGGTCAAGCAGACACCAGCGGATCAAGTAGCCGGCATAACCTGTGCCGGCTACTTTAGCATCTGCCGCGCAATTGATCCCGTCGGAAACCCACCTTCTACCGCCCCTAAGACGTCCACCATGACGACCGAAAACGATCTCTCAGGCGGCACTTATGAGATTCTTCGCAACCGCCTGCGCGAGGGCGCAAAACTGCTGCGAGATCGCCTCCGGGGCCTCAACGAAGATCGAGCAGCTGTCTTCGGGAACATTCCGACGTCCCTACTGGCGACCGAACGAGTAACCACCGAGCACAACTGCATTCCTCGCGATCTTGTGGCGATCGGCGATCGCTTTCTGTTCGGCTATAACGTTCAGTTTGGCTTAAAGACAGAGACGCATCTGCAAGACGTTCTTGCCGCCTACCGGCTCAATGGCCTCGAGTTTCATCCAGAATCGCTGGACGGTTTGCTCAAGAATGAGCGTTTCGCGACTGATTTTTCCGACCTTTACCGGTATTACAAACACACCGCCTTCAGTCGTTTTTTTGCCAGCGGGCCGTTCATCTATTTCATTTTTCAAGTCGGACGCACGACCGCCGACATCAAAGCGTTTAAGTGGCGGCTAACCGGCGATCAACTGCAATACATTGACAATCGCAGCGAGCACGAAATTGTTCACCCTCCGCAACATGAATTTGCGTGGAAACGTACGACTCGCGACCAACATCATTACGGGCGGCATCCCCATATCTCGATCGAAGATCGCGTGTTCGTGGAAACGGTCGGCGGCGACCTGACCATTAAGGTCGAGAATAACACCGAAACGGGAGAAGGAATTTATAGTGAGCCAGTCGATCATGCCGATCAAACGCTCGACGATGCGGAAATCTACTACGCGTCGCTCGGCAATCTCGTGTTGCTCAAAATTCGACCCTATCAAGAACAGCGATTTCGGTTTCTCGTCTTCAATGCCAAGCTCAACACCGCCATCCGCATGGATGAGATCGAGCAGGCTTGTGTGATGCTCCCGGATGACCAGGGGATCATCTTCCCCGGTGGGTACTACCTGCAGACCGGAGAATACAAGCGGTTCGATCATGGACTGAGCCAAATGTTCTACGAGCGCACTTTGCCTGCTTCCAACGGCGAAGATTTCCTGTACCTGTTCTATCAGCGCGATAGCGGTACCTACATTCAGTTGCGTTACAACTTGATCCGCCAGAGCGTTGACACACCGCTGATCACCAGCGGTCAGACGTTTTTCGGCGATGGAAAAATGGTCGCTTTTAAGGCCAACGAGGAACCGCAGAAACATCACGCCGTCCAGATTTGGCAAACGCCGTTTACCGGTCCTGACTTCGTCCCGGCGAGCAATTCCGATTCGCTATTGTTCAAGATCGGCAACAAAGAACTTGTTCGCTGCATGGCCGAGTGTAGTGAGATCCTGCACTTGATCGACAAGGAAGACAATTATGAAGGATTGTATGTCGATCTGGTCAAACGCAGCGGCGATGTGCTCGACAGCTACTTTTGGCTCGACAAACCGGAGACTCGGCGACTCGATGAACCGCTGCGGACCATTCGTGAGACCGCCTCGGCTGCGGTCGAAGAGTATGAGAAAGTCGTCCGTCTGCGGCGCGACACCAACACTCGCACGGCCGCCGTCAAACAGGCGACCGAGTCTCTCATCAAAGAAATCGACCTACAGCGGTTTGAGTCGATCGATGATTTTGTGAGTGCACTGGCAAAACTGCGTGGGCAACGTGGGGCCGCGATAGCTTTGCGGGAGCTGCGTTACGTCGATCTGCCGCTAGTTGAATCGCTGGAGAAGTTGACCGCGGAGCGATCGGAACGCCTGAGCCGCCGCTGCGTTGATTTTCTGGCTACCCCTGCGGCGTTGGATCCCTACCGGCAGCGGGTCGAAGCAGCCGCGACAGCGGTCGCTGGTCTCGAGCGGGTAACTCAGGCCAAGGAGTTGCAGAAAACGATTGACGAAGCTGCCGGGCAACTGGAACTTTTGACGGAAACGGTCAGCAATCTGCAGATTGAGGATGCGACCCAACGGACAGAAATTATCGATGGGATCAGCGAGGTCTTTGCCTCGCTCAATCGCGTTCGCAGTGGCTTACGGTCACGCCTATCAGAACTGATGGGCAGCGAAGGGCGAGCGGAGTTCGCGTCCCAACTCAAACTGTTGCAACAGACCGTCAACGGCTACCTGGACGTTTCTGACACCCCTGACAAGTGCGACAGCTACTTGACGCGGTTGATGATTCAGCTGGAAGAACTCGAGGGTCGCTTCGCTGAGTACGACGAGTTTGTCAGCGAACTCGCGCAGCGGCGTGAAGACATTTACACGGCTTTTGAGTCGCGTAAGGTGCAGCTTGTCGAGGCACGCAACCGCCGTGCTGAAACGCTCGTGTCCTCAGCCAATCGGATCTTGCAGGGGATCCAAACCAAAGCATCGTCACTGAAGAGTGTCGACGAAATCCTCGCATACTTTGCCTCCGATTTGATGGTCGACAAGGCTCGCGGAATCGTCGATCAACTGCGGAAACTTGACGACACGGTTCGAGCCGAAGAGTTGGAGAGCCGACTGAAAACGGTTCGAGAAGACACCGTTCGTCAGCTCAAAGATCGTCAGGAACTGTTTGAAGATGGCGGCGAAACCATCCGTCTAGGCCGCCATCGCTTTGGGGTCAACCATCAACCGATTGATTTAACGACCGTTGTTCGCGACGGGGCTCTCAGCTTGCACGTGACGGGCACGCAGTACTTTGAGCCGCTAGATGATCCCGATCTGCTGGCCGCTCAGGATCTGTGGAACCAGGAGTTGATCAGTGAGAACGCCGACGTGTATCGCGGCGAGTTCCTAGCGACCGACCTGTTCAAAATTTGGAAGCGGTCCACAGAACACTCCGCCGCTGCTGTCCCGACGCTTGCTTGGGTCCAGCAGCAGATTGCGGGGCGGTTTTCGGAAGGTTATGCCAAAGGTGTGCACGATCACGACGCTGCGCTGATCCTGGAAACGCTGGTGCGGTTGGACCAGCAAATCGGGTTGCTGAGACACCGACCGAGCGTGCGCGCTGCAGCGACAATTTGGTGGCAGCGGTTGGTGACGAAGTCCAATCGAACGGCGTTGGCCCACTGGATCGGCGGTTTCGCCCAGCTCGCGAGAGCTTTCCCCGGCGCACGCCCGGCAGCCGAGTTCCGCCAGCGAATTACGGAATTGGTGGATGCCCCCCAGCAAGACCATGTCTTGTTGCTGCCGGAGATTTTTCCGGACGTAACCGCCACCATGGTCGCGGATTATCTCTTTGATGTCTTGATATCCGAACCCGCCGCCCCGGTACTGAGTTCGACGGCAACCCGGTGGTACACGACCTTCTGCGAATCAATGCCGCAGGAGGATCGCAAAGCCTGGGTCACCGATATTCTCCAGGCTAACCACGCTCGCCCGCTTGAATCCTTTGTGCTCGCACGGAACTGGGCCGACGCATTCTTGACTAGCCAAAAGACTGCTACGGAGACGATCGCCCCGCCGACGGACTATCGTGACGAATT
>CALELC010000165.1 GCA_937904535.1 uncultured Planctomycetaceae bacterium | reverse complement strand
TCAGGCCCCTTTTCTCACTGTCAAACAACGTGCAGTCCCAGTCACTGTGATTGACATCAGGCGGTTGTACCTCAACACCATGCCGCCGCGCGTCGCTGATCAACTGGGCCGGTGAATAAAATCCCATCGGCTGGCTATTGAGTAGCGCCGCACAAAACGCCGCTGGGTAATGACATTTCAGGTATGCCGACGCATACACCAGTAGGGCAAAACTCGCCGCGTGCGATTCAGGAAATCCATATTCACCAAAGCCCCGGATCTGATTGAACACCTGCTGAGCAAACTCGCCGGTGAGACCGTTTTTGGCCATACCCTCGATCAGCTTGATGCGAAAGCGATCGATCACGCCCGGACGCCGCCAGGCAGCCATGGCGCGGCGAAGTTGATCGGCTTCTCCCGGCGTGAAACCTGCGGCCACCACCGCCAACCGCATCGCCTGCTCCTGGAAAAGAGGGACACCCAATGTCTTCTTCAAAACCTCGCCGATCGCCGCGTTGGGATACTGAACTCGCGCTGGATCTTCACGAGCCGCCAAGAACGGGTGCACCATCTGACCCTGAATCGGTCCCGGACGGACGATCGCAACCTCGATCACCAGATCATAAAAACAGCGTGGACGCAGCCGCGGCAACATGCTCATCTGCGCCCGACTCTCGATCTGGAATACACCGATCGTGTCGGCTTGGCAAATCATGTCGTACGTTGCTCGATCATCCTGTGGGATCGTCGACAGTGAAAGCTGGCGATGATGGTGTTGTTCCACCAACTCCAGACAACGCCGTATCGCCGACAACATCCCCAGCGAAAGCACGTCGACTTTCAAGATCCCCAGCTCGTCCAGGTCATCCTTATCCCACTGGATCACGGTCCGCCCAGGCATCGCGGCGTTCTCAACCGGGCAGAGCTCGCACAGACTGCCTGCGGTCATCACCATTCCGCCAACGTGCTGGGAAAGATGCCGCGGGAAACCAATCAAGGTTTGCACGAGCGAGACAAACTGTTGGCCCAGCGGCGACTGCGGATCGATTCCTACATCTCGGCAGCGTTCCTCCAGATGCAATTCCACCGAATAACTGCCCGCCAATTTGGCCAGCGTGTCGATCTTGTCGGCCGACATCGCCAGCGATTTTCCGACTTCGCGAATCGCGCTGCGCGCCCGATACGTCGTCACCGCAGCCGTCATCCCGGCAGAATCGCGACCATATTTCTCATACAGGTATTGCAGCACCTCTTCACGCCGCTGATGTTCAAAATCGACATCGATATCCGGCGCCTCGTTGCGTTCCCGACTGATAAACCGCTCAAACAACAAATCGCCCAGCATCGGATCAACGTTGGTGATCCCTAAGCAGTAACAGACGACCGAGTTGGCGGCGCTGCCGCGTCCCTGGCATAAGATTTTTCGCTTCCGTGCAAACCGCACCATGTCCCAAACGGTTAAGAAGTACGCCTCATAGCGCAGCTCTTCAATCAAACCGATCTCGTGCCGCAGCGTTTCAATTACCTTGGGTGGCACCCCTTCAGGCCAGCGTTGTTTGGCTCCTTCCCAGGTCAGTCGTTTGAGATGCTCGATCGGTGACATCCCCGGCGGAGCCAACTCTTGCGGATACTCATAACGCAATTGCTCCAGGCGAAAGCGGCAGCGGTCGGCGACTTCGACCGTGCGAGCCACCGCGGCCGGCACCTGACGATACAGACGAGCAATGTCAGCGAGCGAACGCAGATGCCGCTGAGCATTCTCAAACCGCTGAGCATGAATCTGCTCGATCGTGGTACCGCAGCGAATCGCCGTCACACAGTCATGAGCCAGTTGCCGCTGGGCAACGTGGTAGTGCACATCTCCGGCTGCCAATAGCGGTAAACCGCTGCGCCGGGACAGGCTTTGCAGGCGAGCGACCTTCGCTGCGTCGTCGACTCCTAAATGCAATTCGCACAGCAGGTAGCCGCGGTCCTCAAAGATTTCGGCAAAACGCCGCAGGGCCGGTTCATCGTCGCGACTCGGTCGTACCGCCGCCAGCATCCCGTCGCTCAGTTCTGCGATGTCGTCGAGATACAGCTCGCAGGCACCCTTCTCTCGCCGCATCCGCCCGCGAGTCAGCAGACGACAGAGTCGCCCATAGCTGGCGCGGTCGCTCGGCCACAACACCATCATCGGCCCATCGAGCGGATGAATCTCGGCGCCCACGAGATACGTCAGTCCCGCTTCTTTGGCCGGGCCCCAGCCGCGGACCACACCGGCGAGCGAATGCCGATCCGTGATTGCGATGCCACCGTAACCGAGTTCTGCCGCTCGCTCGACCAACTCGTCGGGATGCGAAGCCCCCTCGAGGAAGGAAAAGTTGCTTTTGCAGTGCAGTTCGACGTACTGAGCTTCCATGACCACCGCGCCAACGATCGTGCTGGGATTGTGAACACGTGTTCATGATAGTCAGCGCCCGTAAGTGCTAGCAACATCGCTTCGTTGGAGTTCAGGTTTCAACCTGCGTCTCTGCTAGGCTGGAAAGCCTCACACGAATCGAGACAGGCCACAGGCTGATTCCTATTGGCCGCAGGCTGATGACTACCGGCCGCAGGCTAATGACTACAGGCCGCAGGCTGAAGCCTGAACTCCAACCTTAGGGCCATGCCGCTTGGAAAATTATTCGCCTGGAGGTGAAACAGAGGACTGCTGGCGGCATCTTTAAGGTGGACAGCCTCGCTTACGGGCGTGACTGACGTACCGACTGCATCGGTTTTCCTGGGAATGATTCCGTGATCGATCCGCTTCAGCTGCGAGCAATCTGGAACGCGCACAGCGATCGAGTGACTCTGATCGCTCGTGCGATGGCCGATCCTGCCGACTCGCAAGAGGCTGAAGACGCTGTGCAGGAGGCGTTCATCGCATTGGCCACGCAGTCAGCCTTGCCGGAGGATCCGCTGGCTTGGCTCCTCCGCGTGACCCGCAACCAGCTGCTGCAGTGGCGACGGAGCCGCGGACGTCGCCAGCGGCGCGAGCAAGATCGCAACGCTTGGCGTGGACCAGCGGCCGCGTGGCTCACCCATCCGCAACTGGCAGTCGACCGGCAACTCGATGGCCGTGCGGTGACCGAGGCGCTCGCTCAGTTACCTGAGGACCAACGGCAAATCATTGTCATGCACCTCTGGGGTGAGCTGACGTTTGAGCGAATTGCGGGTGTGCTGAACGCCTCGCGATCCAGTGTTCACCGGCTTTACGGCCGCGGCCTGGAACAACTGAAACAACGATTCAATCCGGCTGAATCACCGGATCACGCCCTTACTACCACCACGCACAGCGATGAACCCGACACCCTTTTCCCCCGACGATGAGCCGCTGACTCAGGCCCTCCGTCAGCTTCAGCCCAGCAGCACACCGCTGGATCCGGCGATCGTTTTCTATCGCATGGGACTGGAAGCCGGGCGGCAGCAACAGCCCCGTTCAGTTTGGCCCGCAGCCGCGGCACTCGTGCTCGCCGCATCGCTCTCGGCGATCATCGTCGGTCCTGTCGGATATCGCCTCGGGCAGGCAGCCAGCGGCCGCAGCGAACCATCGGCTCCCGATACCGAAGTGATGCCTCGGACTTCGGCCGAACCGATGTTGGCTCAGAGCGAACCAAAGCCCTTCAGCGAACCGGAAACCGGGCTGTCGCTGGAACCCGCACCGACCGCGGTCGCTACTACCCCCGCGCTGCCAGCGGAACCCAACGTTGAGGAGTCGCCACCTGAGCGGCTCGCCGATCTGCCAGTCCCGTCATGGCCTTCCTTGAATGTTGTGATCGCCAACTGGCTGTGGGGCGACCTCCTTGAGCGGCCCCGTACGACGCAAGACTACATGCTCACTCGCCGGCTGACCGCCGGTCACAACAGCGCCGATTGGTTGAACGATGGCGTTCAGTCGCCCACCGGTACTGTAAATCACCCCGGCCCTGGCTCGAGCGGAAGTCCCAATGTTGGCCAGTCGGCCCCTCGGCTCCAGCGACAGGAACCGCTGCGAGCCAGCGATTGGAAAGAGATCGTCGATAGCAAGCACAGGCTCTACTGATTCATTCCCTGCATTTTCAACCGAGGACATGCTCATGTACCGTTTTCGATCACGCCCTGAACCGCTCGCAGCGAGACGCTGTCAGCATACCGGTTCACCGCTGGCCGGCACCGGCCCCGCGTGCTTCCTCATGTTGCTTCTCATCGCCGGTCCTGCTCCGGCCCAGGTGCTGTTGTCTCCGGCATTGCAGGACCCGCCGCAAGCAGAGGCAGAAGTTCCGAAACCAGAGCTCAAGGTGATCAAGCTGCACCCGGCGGGTGAACCCGACCCGGCACTGCGCTATCGGTTTTGGCCAGCGATTGATCAGCAGCGCCATGCCTCGCCCCATCCATTCTGGTCGCGAGCCAATCTGTTGGCAGCGCAAGCGTTGGCGCAGGACCGTGATCACGAGTTCGCCGCGCTTTTTGAGAAAATCCGAGAGCTGCCGCTGGATCAGGTTGCCAATGAGGAAACACAACAATTCCTCCAGCGCTATGGAACTGCAGCGCTGCAGCAACTGTCGGAAATCGACCGTTTGATGGATACAAACTATGACCTGCAACTTGAAGCTCGATCACTGACTGAGATGTTCGAGCTCATGTTGCCGGAGATTCAGGAATCGCGTCAGCTCGCTCGGTTGCTGCAGATCCGCGCTCGAGTCGCCATTGCTGAACAGCGGTGGGACGATGCAGTCAACGATATCAGAGTTGGCTTCCGATTAGCGCAGATTGTCGGCGATTCAGCGCCGCTGCTGGTGAACAAATTGACTGGCTTCGCCATTGCGGGTGTGATGTTGGGGGTGGTGGAAGAGGCGATTCAGCAGCCCGACTGTCCAAACCTGTATTGGGCGTTGGCCTCCATTCCAAGCAAGCAAGTGTTTGAGATACACGATGCGCTCCAATTTGAAGTCGGCAACATCGCTCGTGCGCTGCGGGTTGAGACTCTTGACCGTCGCGAAAGCCTCAGCACCGAGATCGCCCGAAACCAACTCATCACCGTGGTTCAGCAAGCGCTCCAGTTCGCTGGCCCCCTGGACGATCACAGCGATCGTGATCACGACAGTGATCATGTAATCGCGCGCTTGCTGGCTGGCATGTACGTCGTAGCGATGGCAGAACCGTCACGAGAGCTGCTAAGCGATTCAAAAGACTGGTCGGCAAATGTCGGTGACCTTTCAGCAACTCAAGCGGTGGCGCTAGCGACACAGTTACGACTGCGACGAACCCGCGACGACGGGACCAAATGGCATCTGCTACCTCCAGAGTTGAAGATCGATATTGAGGAAAAATTAAATTTCGGCAAACAGGATTTCCGCAACGCCGATGTGGTGACGGTACTCGCAGGCTTGTTGTTGCCGGCGCAGAAAGCAGCGGTTGGCGCAGCGCGTCGAGGCGTTCAACAACAGTATCTGTGGATGACGGTCGAAGCGCTGCGGATGCATGCGGCGCAGAGCGGCGAGTTGCCCCAGTCGCTCGATGACCTGCAGCCGGTGCCCGCACTTTTCGATGCGATCTCGCAGAAGCCATTCGATTATGAACGCACCTCACCGACGACCGCCACGCTGACGCACGCGCCACGTTGGTCAAGCGATACTGATAACACCCTTTCGATTCAGTTGATCGTCGACGAATCTCATTGATGTCACACCTCAGTCTCTTGCTGCTATTTCATACCAACAACACCGCCTTTTCGAAAATAATCCCATGATCCGCCTGCTCCTTTCACCGACATTGCCATTACTTGCAATGTTCGTGCTGGTCGTCAGCATTTTCGTCATTGCTGACGAGGCGATTGCCGTTCAACCTCAGGCCGAGGCGGCGGTGGCCGCGGACGATCTACTTGCCAAACTGGTCGAACGTCCATCAGCACTGGTTGTGGACATCGATGTGACCAAAATCGATGTCAAGCCCGCCTATAACTGGGCGATGCAGCTCGCTGGGGTGAAGGAAGCCCCCACACAAGCAGCCTCCATTCTGTTTGTCGAGGGGTTTGTTAATTCACTAAAAACTGCTGGTGTGAAGCATCTTTATGTTTTGGTCCCGACCCGGGTGATCAATGA
>CALELC010000164.1 GCA_937904535.1 uncultured Planctomycetaceae bacterium | reverse complement strand
TGCTTAAGCTCAGCACCACCGAAGTATCATGATGACCAGCTGTAATAAATCGCAGTCGTCGGTCAACGGTCACCTCGTCGATATCCAGCTGCTCGATGTCCGCCAACCCCTTCGTCGCCGGATGACCTGCGCCGAAAGGATTGATGGTGGTCCTCGCACGCTGTTGCGAGGTATTCATCATATCATCACTCAGTGGGCTCACTTGCTCAGCCGATTCATTGCTCTGCAGGCCCTCGTCAACGATGCGGTCGATCGCTAGTGGTGCCAATCCGTTACCATCAGCAAACCACTGGTGATTGAAGGTATCGATATCGACTCTTGCCCCTAGCCCCACCCAAACTCCGCCTCCTACGGAAACGAACTGCCTCAGCGCGTCAACGGCCTTATTTTCAAGTGCCGTCAGATTGGGAATGATGACCGCGTGAAACGGCGTTAAGTCCGTTGCTGCAATTTCTTCGGGTGCAACTGTCGTGGGAGCATAGACAGCCTTTGCATCCAGCGGCTGATCGCCGATCCAGCCCAATGCTGCTCGAACAAAGAATGCATCCTGCTGTGTGTCCGCGAGCTCCGCAGCTCCTTCAACGATCAGCACCTCAACGCGATCCACCACCTCAATCACAATCGTGGCGCTGTTGTCGGCAGCCACATCATCATCACTCTCAATCTGGCAAGTCACCGCGTGAACGCCCGGGGACGAAAACGAGTGAGTCCACTGGACCTGCGTGCTCTCGCTTGGTTCGATAGGGTCGGTGGCGTCTTCATCGCCTGGCAGGCTACCAACCCGCCATGTGACTGGTCGCGAGGTGACGCTGACGGCCCCATAATTGTGAATCTGGGCACTGAGCGTGACTGGCTGATCGATACCGACGCGTGTTCGATTGGCGCTAATGCCATCGATTGCCACGTTCCCTTTGGAAGGGTCGTCCGTTTGCAGTTCAACCCATTCCAACTGCGTGGGAAGCGCTGCTTGGCCCAGCGTTTGACGAAACCCATGCCAGCCGGCCTCATCGCCTAGCCTCCAATCGGCCGCCTGGCCATCAGACAAAACAACGATTCGCCGCCTGGTTGCTAAAGCATCTGCATCTGCCTGGACAGCGGTGAACAGAGCGGCCAACAGATCGCTTGTCCCTAACGTTGGTTGCACTGATCTTAATTGCGAGGCAATCCAATCCTGCGAATGATCGTCGCTGCGCATGCTACCCGCTTGATGCCAAACCGGGTAAGGTGCCGTCGTCATCAAGCGAACCCGATCACCAGCTTTGAGTTCTGCCAGCTCCCGTTCGGCTCGCTGAATTGCCCGCTGGATCATCGTTTCACCACCCGCGAGGCGCGTCATCGACATCGAGTTATCGATGATGACAATGGTTTCACTGCGATGTAATCCGCCGAGCCATCCACCATGAATAAGAGGTCGAGCGAGCGCGAATACCAGCGCTGCCACGGCCAAGGTTCGGAGCAGCAGCAGCAACCAGTGTTTGAGCCGTCGTGAACTCGCTTTGCGAGTGGCTGCGGCCATCAGGAACTGCATCGCCGCCCACTGAATCTCATCATTGCGGCGACGGTCAAACAGATGCAGCAGTAGGGGTGCAGCAATCAGAGGAAGTGCGAGCAAGAAGCCGGCGCCTAAGAAACTCATCGCCCACCTCCTCCTCGCCGGGCAAGACGAGTGCGCAGAAACCAGCCCAACGATTCTGCTAAATCCTGATGAGTCGACATGCGAACATAGTCGCCCCCAAGTCCGATCACCAGATTCTCAAGCGATTCCAGAAACGCTTGAACACGTTTCAGGTATTCGGTGCGAACCGCAGGTGGGTCGATGCGGACTCGCTCATGAGGGGTTTCCAGCGAACGAAACCACGACCAGCGACGAAAATCAAACGCCAGTTCCTCGGGTGCCATCACATGCATCACCACTACATCATGCCCACGAGCTTTAACAATCCGTAGCGCCGTTGCCAGTTCATCCAAATTCAGAAAGCAGTCGGATAGGAGGACAAACAAGCCACGGCGGCGCATTCGCAGCACGCTTTGTTGGATCAAGGTCCCAAGCTCGCAGGCATCGCTGGCTTCAGCCATTTGCAGCGCGGCTAAAATCGCTTGCAGGTGCGCGGCATGTTGCCGAGGTGGGATAAATGCTGTCCGGGCCTGGTGCAGGAGAGTCAAGCCCACAGCATCTCGCTGGTGCAGCAACAACCGGCACAGGCAGGCGGCTGCTCGCTTGGCATGATCCAACTTGCTGACTGTCGATAGCCCAAATCTCATTGATCCACTGGTATCGACCGCCACGAGCGCTTGCAGATTCGTTTCTTCCTCGAACTGTTTGATGAAGTAACGATCGTTGCGAGCGTAGACCTGCCAATCAATCTGACGCACTTCATCACCAGCCGCGTACTGACGGTGTTGTGCAAACTCGGAACAACCGCCTTTGGTTGTGGAACGATGTTTGCCGGCCAACAATCCATCGACCACACTACGCGAAAGAAAGTCCAGATGGCTGATCTGGTCCATCACCTCTGGATCGACGAGCCCATCGGCATCTGCAAACGAACTGGCCCGGGCAGGTGAAGCGGTCAGCGGGGCACGGCGACGGAAAAGACCAAACATCATCAGTAACCGAACCTAAGTCAATGAATCGCAGGGCTACCGGGCTAAGTGTTCTTCGTACGATCGCCGACCCGCGCATCTACTAAACAACTGAACGGACTTGATGCCGTGCCAATCGGTTTTTCAGGAGGTGCCCACGGCGTCAGCATGCAATGAGGCAGTATTTTCAACAATGCGACTGAGCACCGAATCGGCATCCACGCCAGCGGCTTCGGCGTTAAAGGTTAAGATGATTCGGTGGCGTAGTACCGGTGCCGCCACCGCGACAAGATCGTCGGTGGTTGCATGACAGCGGCGATTTAGAAGTGCCCGGGCTTTAGCCGCCATCAGCAGAGCGATCGTGGCTCGCGGTCCAGCCCCCCATTGCACCATGCTGGATAGCTCAGGTGACATCGAACCTTCATCGACGCGGGTGCCTCGAACCAAATCGAGTGCTGCATGGTACACATGGTCGGAGACCACAACATTCCGCACCAAGCTCTGCATCTGGTGAATCTGCTCGACATCGAGCACCTTCCGTGTCTGAAATGCATAATCGGTCGTCTGGCGGCGAGCGATTTCAAGCTCGTCTTCACGACTGGGATAGGGCACGTGAATCTTGAGCAGGAACCGGTCGAGCTGAGCTTCGGGTAATGGGTACGTGCCCTCAGTCTCGACGGGATTTTGCGTCGCCAGTACGAAAAACGGATCGGGCAGCGAATAGGTCTTGCCACAAACGGTCAGTTGCCGTTCTTGCATCGCCTCCAGCAGCGCGCTCTGAGTCTTCGGTGGTGTGCGGTTGATCTCGTCCGCCAAAATCACATTTCCGAACAGTGGACCTTCGACAAACCGAAAAACACGTCTGCCGGTGGTGTGATCTTCTTCTAAGACCTCTGTTCCGGTGATATCACCTGGCATCAGATCGGGTGTGAATTGCACGCGGCGGAACTTCAAATCGGTTAGTGAAGCGACTGTGGAGACCAACATCGTTTTGGCCAGTCCCGGCATCCCTTGCAAAATGCAATGGCCGCGACACAGCATCCCGATCAGCAGTTGCTCACACACGTCGTGCTGGCCGACGATCACACCGGCCAGTTGCTCTCGTAGATCTTGGATTCGATCGCTCAGCTGATCGACCGCATCGCCAACATCCAGTACCTCATGCGTGCTGCTTCGGTCGTGACCATTCATATGGGTCGGCTCAATATCTGAGATTCGATTACTCATCGGTTGATCCTTTGTTGGCAGATGGCTTATCGGTAGCTGGCTCACTTGCGACCGCTTCGCCAGCGCTAATCAGGTCGTCACGGTCCCTATCCAGTTCAGCGAACTGCTCGTCCGTTCCTGGAAACTCGTCGCGTGTCAAATCGTGATCGCCGTTGCGGTCCATACGGATAAACCACTCTGGAGGTTGTGCGTTATCAGCCGTTGCGGGCACTGGGACATCACGCAGATTCGCCAGTTCACGATGCACCGTCGCCCCTAATCCGAAGCAAATACGGGTTGTGGGCGCCGTTTCATCCATCGTTAATCGGCCGTCGTCATCGGCATCAAACCCTTTGAGGCGTGCCGTCAACGTGCGTAGCTCTCGCACCGTAAATCTGCCATCATTGTTGGGATCGAGAACCGGCAGCAGAGGGTATCCGTCGATCACGGCCCCTACGGAGATCTGATCGCTCGGCAGTTGCTGCACAGCAGAAATGGCAATGGGATGCTGATCGAATTGCAAGTGAAGCGTGCCAGGGATTGGGGGTCCGCTCTGCTGAGTAACCTTGAGCCCTGGCGCAGCGGCGACCAATGACAGTCTGGAGTTTTCTCGATTCTCGGCATCAAACTCAATCAAAACTTCAAGATCGGGCTCGGCACTTGAGTCTGCGACCAGCCTCAGTCGTTGCACGGAACGAACTTCAGGCTGATAACCGCTGGGGAGCCGTGGATCTTTCGCAGCTCGTTCGATCTCCAGTGCGTCGATAATCCCGTCACGATTGAAGTCGCATTGCTGAAAAACTTCAACAGCCGTTTCCATCTCCGAATGAGAGATCGTTCCATCACGATCGCGATCAAGCAATTGAAACACCGGCCGCTGCTCGGCACGAAAACTCTGGAAGTGATCGTTCAGAAGCAGGAGTTCGGGACCATCGCCCCAATTTGACAGCAACCAGCGAGCTTCATCGGCGCTGATGGGATTGCTCATCGCCGCGGTGTACCGACGCAGCAATTCGCGGGAATCCGTCGCCATCCGATACTCAGCGATCAGCGGCGGCTGATCATCGGCCTCATCCGGTGTTGTCGAAGGTTCGCTCGGCGGCCCCACATTTACGCTCGACGAATCATCGTTCAGCCGATCAGCCGCGAGCAACTCGTCAATGCGCCGCATGCGTGCAGTTGGAAAAGGTTCACCGTCGATGGTGATCGTCGCTCGGATCAGCAGGTCACGGTCGGGTAGAGCGAGGGAAAGCAGCAACGCGCCCGTCGCCCGATGCGACTCGGTCAGCCGATCCCGTCGACCGTAGCTCAGCTGGTATTGCGGCAATTTCCCGCTGGGCATCGTCGGCTCCACCAATCGCGTCTCCGGCTGCTGCATCGGAATCTCGCTGCGCGGCGGAGGAGTGGTGGGCGTTTGCATCGTCTTGACAGCGACGGTAATTGGAAAAATCGTCTCCTGCGCAGCCAGCCGCCCCGCGAGAACGATGCCGATGGCAGCAAATAGCAAACATCGAACTTGCCGTACGCTCGCCGGGTGGTTCATGCCAGGATCTCCCGAATGGCGTTTCCCTCAGCGATCGGTATCGGTCGACCGCTGGGGGACAGATTGCTCGCAGCCCCCACACCCAGCGCCTCACAAACGGTGGCCAGCAGATCTTGGCTACTGACTTCGTTCTCCTCCACCGCCGTACCATCTTTACTTGTTCTGCCATACGCTTGCCCGCCAGCGATTCCACCGCCAGCCAGTACCGTGGTCCAAGCGCGGGGATAATGATCACGTCCTGCATTCGCATTGATCACAGGTGTGCGGCCGAACTCTCCCATCCACAAGATCGTCGTCGATTCTAATAGACCGTGATCGTCTAAGTCCTGCATTAGGGTGGCCCAGCCATTGTCCAGCGTTGCTGACAACTGCCTGACAGCATTGAAATTGTTGGCATGCGTATCCCAGCCAATTTGGTCGCTACTAGTACCTAACGCAACTTCAATGAAGGGCACGCCGCGTTCGATCAATCTGCGTGCCATCAGGCAGCCTTGCCCGAAAACCGTTGCCCCATACTGTTGGCGCAGTGCTATTGGTTCCTTGGACAGATCAAAGGCTTCGGCATCTTCGCTGCTCATCAACCGCAGCGCGCTCTCATACACTTGATTGTGAGTAGCCGCCGCACCGCTTTGACGTGCCGTGACGAAACGAGACTGCAAGTTGCGCCAAAACTTCAGCCGCTGTTGCATCCGCTGTTCGTCGACATCGGCGGCTCGCTGCAACGATTGAATCTGCAACTGTGGAAAGCCTTCCGTGGAATTGGTAGTCGCTCCGGGAACATCGGCCGCACCGACAAACAGCGGCGCAAATCGCGGCCCGAGAAAGCCTGGGCTGAACGCCTCTTCGTTGATCGAGCGAAACGCTCCGATACTGACATTGCTTGGCAGCGAAAACTCGTCGTGGCCGAGTTGATTCGCCAACGAGGCTCCTATGCTCGGATACTGCTCTGGTCCCATCGGCTTATGGCCGGTTCGCATCAGGTAGGTACCGCGGCCGTGATCGCCTTCCTTGGTCGACATGCCACGAATCACTGCTAGTCGGTCGGCCATCGACGCGAGCTTTGGCAAGCATTCGCTCCAACGCAATCCAGGAACGGATGTCTGGATTTCCTTGATCTCGCCGCCGTTGGCATGATTCGGCTTCATGTCGAACGTATCGGTTTGGCTCGGCCCGCCACTCATCCACAAAAGGATACAGTGCCGTCGGCGGTTGCGGTCGTTGGCAAATGCATGGGCAAACTCAGTGAACCAACCGCTGACACTCCCGGCGCCAGCGCCAGCAGCAAGCGTTTGCATCCAGTGACGCCGCGACAGTATTGGATTCATCATCTTGCGCTAGGTTAGAGGTCGTAGGGATCAGGGGTGGTCTCTACCAGGTATTCGTCAGAGTCCAGCAGTGGCAGAGCCGACCGAGCTTTCAGCCGGTCCACTGGCCTAAGCATTTAAGGCACTTACGAGGCATGAGACTGGATGCTGCGAACCGGTCATTTCTGAAACGCATCGAACACCTGCAATTTGGTTTGGCGTATTTCGATTTCTGCACCGCAGGTTCAGTGGTTGAGTGCAAACTCCGCGCTGTTGAGCAGCGCCCAAAGCACATCGGCCAGTCCTTGAGTTCGTTCCGCGGGCGACGCAGTGCTAGGGATTGCTTCACGCAACCACTGCAGTTCATCGACCCGAGGGGCTCGAGCGAGCGTGGCGAGAAACAGCACCTCGATACGCTGGTCATCGG
>CALELC010000163.1 GCA_937904535.1 uncultured Planctomycetaceae bacterium | reverse complement strand
CCGAACTCCGAGCTGTCCGATGAAATCGCCAGTGTGCATCCCAGCACGGCAGAATCGCGGGAGATTTGGGAACTCGATCTGGAACAGGCCGATACGCGGAGCGTGACCTTGATCGGCCGGCGCGAATCGCCGCTGCCGCCGCCCGAACGCCCAGCTGCCGCAACCGCCAAGGCCGTCTCGCCCGTCCGCGTCGACCTGCCGAGCGTCAGCGGGGCCAGCACTCGGCTGGCGCAGGTGCTCGTTGAACCTTCGCTCGATATTCATCGCTGTGGCGAAGGCGTCTTGAAAGTACCGCAACTGGTCGGCAACGATCGGCTGCTGAATGCACCAGCGCCCGCAGGAAGCACCGCGCTTCGCTATGACTCCACGGCAGCGACCTGGATTGAACTTCGGGCGGTTGAATCGTCGGCTGCCGTTCCGGTGCTGTGGCAAGAGTCGGTCGACATCGTCACGTCCGCACGCGGTGGTGACTGGATCACCGCAACCTACAGCGCCGACGCAGAGTCGACGCTGGTGATCGACCACGAGCCGGGTTTGCGGCTGATCAACGTCGTGGATCAGAATGCGGTTCGACTGGAGCATGATGCGAGCGCGTCGCGGCTGTCGATCAAAGCATTGCCCAGCTCGACCCAGGTGATCGTGCAGTGGTCGCGTCCGGCGGGTTCGAGCGAACCGTGGCAACAATGGACGCCTCCGATCATCACCACGACCGGCGTGCTGCTGCGGCGTGACTGGCGGGTCGCGGCCGCCCCCGATACGTTCTTGCCCGCTGCTTTGTTCCAGTCATTAACCCGCCTGCACGCTGAGGGCATGACATTCAAACGCTCTGGAAAAGAACGCACCTCGTCAGCTCGGCCACTCACCCTGCAAGCGGCAGTCGTGGCGCTGCCCCAAGGCCAACTGGTTTCTCGGTCTGACACACTGACTCTGCGGCTCGATCCCACCGCGCCGCAGTCGCTGTGGCTTGTCGACCGATCGATCGGGCTGAGTCTGATCGCGGTCCTCGGCGGCCTGCTGTTTGGTCTGGCCTGGTGGGTCTCGCTCTCCCGTCCGCTCGTAGCCGGAATCGGCTTTGTCATCTCCTTACTGCTGCTCAGCGGGCTACCGATCGGCTGGTTCTACTGGATTTTAGGCGTGTGCGTGCCGATTGCCGCCGGGGCCTTGGTAGGTACCACGCTCAGCGCCCGCAGACGCGAGGACCGCGCGCAGCGAAGCGACAGTTCCATCACGCACAGCAGCGGAGGCCGATCCGGACGCGGCAAAGGCTCGGTGTCTGCTACTGACCTTTCGCGCACGGTCGACGGGGTGCGCGAACGTTCCTCCCGATCGCTGTTAGGGCGGATCGGTGCTTGGTTGTTGCTCGGCGTGGCGCTGTCGCCGTCGGCGATCACGTCGGCACAAGAGATGGGTGCCGACACACCGCCGCCCCGCCCAACCGTGCTCATTCCCACCAAACCCGACGGTACCCCGGCTGGCGATAAGGTTTACATTTCGCAGAGCTTTTTCGACGAATTGTTCCGCGGCAAAGCGAGCTTAGCCTCTACGCCGCTGATCACCTCAGCCGCCTATCGCCTGCGGCTCGATGGTATGACCGAAGCGGGGATGGCCACGGCGGACTGGGAAGCCCGGTACTCGCTGGTCGATTTGGGCGAGCGATCAGAAATCTTGCTGCCGATTCGTCCGACGCAGGTGCGGAGCGTGCAGTGGCTGCCCGATGGCGAAGCCAAGCCGCTACGGTGGAGCCCCGAGAGCGAGACGAGTATCCGCATCCATCTGCCGCCAGGCCCCTCAGCCGATCTGCTGCTACGGCTGATGAGTGACATCGAAGTGCCGCAGCGGTCGGTGCGGCGGATTCGCTTCAGAATCCCGCCAGTCGCCTCCGCTTCGCTGGTGGTCGACAGCAGTGCCGCCGTTCAACGATTTGAGCTGGGCGAGGCGCTGGGCCAGACCATTGCTCAGCCCGAGATCGGGCGGCTTTCCGCCGCGCTCGGCGCGATCGACACCATCGATCTGACGATCACCCTGCGGCAAGGGACTCGCGGGATTCCAGCGATCGCGGCCCGGCGATACTGGGTGCACGCTACCGGGAGCAGTTGCCAAGTGGAGTGCGAGGTCGAGCCGGGCGAGGAAACGCTGCGGCGAGGAAGTGACGTGCCGATCGTGATTCTCGGTGGCGCGGCACCGGTCCTGACCTCAGCGGATTGGGCCGTGCATTCTTCCGAGATGGTCTCGCCGCGGAGGCAATTGCTGACCTTGCGAGCGCTCCGAGATGGGCCTGAACCGATTCGCCTGCTGTGGCAAGTCGAAGTGGCGGTCGCCAGCGGCAACGGCGAGGATCCGGCAACGATCGTGATTCCCGATGTCATCTCCGCCGGCTCCGCCAACACACCTGAAGCCTTGATCGCACTGAATGCAGCCGAAGGATTGCGGTTGGTGGCACAGCCAATGTTGATCCCCGCGTCGGATTCGGCCGATGCGGTCGACGCCTTTATCGCGAGCTGGAAGGGTTACCGGGGCACTGCGCAACAGGTCATTCGCTCTCCCAGCCCGCTGACACGGCTGGCGCTGATCGAAGCTCCCTCCCAGCCGTGGACCGCAACCGAAATCCATCACTTGCACATTCGCCCCGGCGAGTTGCGGCTGACGTACGACGCCCGCATTACGCGCGGCGAGCGTTCACTCGGACCGTTGCGGTTGGCCCTGCCGCTGGGCAGCGACGTCCGCGAATTGGTGCTCAATGGCCAGCCGATCGCCGCCCTTCCGCAGCGGATCGGCAACCGCCTCGAGATCGCGTTACCCGAGCCGCCCGGCAAAGAAAAAATTCTTCTGCGGGTTGTCACGCATCAGCGCGCCCCCAACAGCGAGCCTTTCCAACCACCGCGGATTCGACTTGAACCGATTCATCAGGTTACCGGCAGCTACAGCCTGACGCGAAATCAGGCCCTGCGAGTCGAGCAGATCACCAGCACGGAATTGCCCGAGATTCAAACGCCGCCGCTGGACATCGCCGATCAATTGCTCAGCAGTTGGATCCCATGCTGGACCTGGCGTATCGATGAGCAGTCACCCGGTTCGGGAGCGATCGTCGATCGCTCGACCGAACTTCCCGGGGCCTTTCGCATCGAGCCGCAGTCAACCAACCTCGACGTGCTGCAACAAACCGCAGTGCGGTGGCGGCAATCGCGTTGGATGCTCGACGCGGTCATTCGTGTGCAACGCGTCGATTCGTCAGGCGATGAGTCAGCGCTGCTCGATGACATCCATCTTGAACTGCCAACCGCCTGGTCGGATCAATTGCAAGTGGAACCGGCCGAGGCTTGGTCCAGTCAGCCAGCGATCGATCCGGCGATGAAAGTTGTCCGCATCCGGCCCGACGCCACGGCGCGGGCCGCCGGAGTGACCACGATTCGCCTTCAGGCGCTGCGGGTCGGCGAGACGGACTCGCTGTTGGAAGTTCCCAAGATCCAGGTGCTCTCAGCTACCACTCGTCGTGCATTCCTGGTTGTCCCCCAGTCGATCGCAGGCCGGCCGCTGCTCTGGAAAGCCTTTTCCGCCGTCGCCGATCAATTGCCGCCAGAGCTCACCGCAGGAGCAGGCAGTAGCGAACCACCACGAGGCAGCGGCCAGCCGCTGGTGTTCCGCGCATTGAGCAACGCCGCGACCGTTCGCCTGGAACCATCGCGTTCCGAGGCCACAGCCGCCCGCGCAACCGTGGCCGACATCCAGTTATTTCCGCAAAGCCGCGCCCAGTGGCTGGCGATCCTGCGTTGGGACCTCGAGCCAGGAGACCGCGATCGGATTGCAATCCATGTTCCAGCCGGAGCGACGCCGATCGCCTGCTGGACAGCTGGAAAACCGGTGCCGCTGAGTGAGCCACGTGTTGCCGCCCGCGCTGATGCTCTGGCGAAGTCGGAACCTGCCGCTGCGACGCCGCGAAACATTGAACTTCCGCTGGCGCTCAGTCGCCTGGCGCAGCCCGTGGTGATGCTCTGCCGGTTGCAAGTCGATCCGGTGGGCTCGCGGCCTGAATTGCCGACACTGGTTGACATCGCCGTCGACCAGACTTGGCTGTCGCTGTACCAGAGTGGCTTGGGCAGTGATCGCAGTGTGCCTCCGCGCATGGCTGCGGAGGGGTCTTGGCAAGTGGCACAGCCGCAGGAGCGATTGCTGACGCTGGCCCAGTCGGTAATCGCCGTCACCGAATCGTCGATTAGCGGTGCCACGGATCGGCCACAGGAGGAGGTAATCGCGTGGCTAAAACCGTGGGACGAACGTCTGGCGAAATTAAGGTCAGAGGCGGCACGTGATTCGGCGGAGCAATTGCTGTCGGCAGACGGCGACGCCGAAGGAGAGGACGCGGATGATGGCGAAGATCTCGAGCCTGGGGCAAGCGAGGGCTCGGGCGAGGAAGTGGTCGAGCGGACCGATCCGTGGGAGCCTCTAAGCCGGCAGTGGCGCCGCTACATGCGGCGAGTCACCGGAGGTGAAGCTTCTCCGAACGCAGCCAGTTCAGCCATCATGCCGGCAGCCCACTGGCAGGTCGCCTTCGTTGCTCGCCAGGAGGGCGCAGCGGAGCGGTTGCCGCTGATGACGCTCCGCGACGGTTCATCGCCGGTGGCGATGGCGCGAGCCGGCAGCTGAGGGGCCGACGTGGCGATG
>CALELC010000162.1 GCA_937904535.1 uncultured Planctomycetaceae bacterium | reverse complement strand
GCCGAGATAGGTCCCCGGTTCGGCAACGCCCGAGGAACGGCTGCGGGTAAATCCGCGGACGTGCATTTCGTAAATCACCGACTCGCTCAGCGGTCGGCGGATGTGACGGTCACCGCCCCAATCGAACTCATGGTCGACAACCACGCATCGCGGCGGACGGATCACTCCGTCGGTCGACTTCTGAAAGGTGCCGGCGAGCGCTCCGCAGTACGGATCGATCAGCCGGGCACCGGAATCGAACCGGTGCCCCTGCTCGGGAGCCCAGGGGCCGCTGGCCTGAAAATGGTACAACTGGCCGGGCTGAATTCCGGGGACGAACAAGCTCCAGACATCGCCCCAGCGGTCCACGTCGCGATCAAACTCGATCACATCAGCCGGTTCGCGATCATCGACGCTGTTGTACAGCAGCAGCCGCATCGCCGTGGCGGAGCGGCTGAAGACCGAAAACTGCACGCCCGTATCGTGGACGGTCGCACCGAAGGGAGCTTGGTAAGAAAATTGAAGGGGAGGACACGGGTGACGCATGAGCATAGGGCAGGCCTGTTCCTTTCCTGATTACCGCGAGCGGGCAAAATTCTCGGAAAATGGTTCATCCGATCAAGCGACCCGGTGAGGGAATCGGCCATCGGCAACCCGAGCCATCACGGCTCGGGCAACCGGTTGCTGGCGTCGATTCGACGCTCACTCTGCTACTTGTATCGGCGGATAGTCAGTGGAAACGTACCACTGGGTTGCCGAGTTGCATCAGAATTAGGCCGTTAACGCCGGGCGATTTACACGCTCCGGGGCGCGAGTTTGCGCTCGGGCAATGGGAACGGAAAAGTCCTGTAGTGCGAGGAATAGCAGCTGCATATGACTGGGAAAGCATTGATGTCTGCGCCGGGTCCGCCCAGCCTGGCCCGCAGACAGGATAGTCGCTTTTACGGACTTGTCGCTGCCCCGGTTGCCAGCGGCGGGGGAAAGAAGGATCATTTGCCAGCACAGCGTGCAGCGGATGACTGCGCAGCAGAAGACTGCTCAGGGTGACTGCCGGTGTGGCAAGCAGCGTGTCCTGTGCGGTGACCGCCGCGGCCGCGTTGGCCGTCCGAACCGTTCCCCTTAATCTTGCGCCGTTTCATGGCCTCCACGTATCGCGACGCCGGCGTCGACCTGGACATTTACGCCGAATCGATGGGGCGTCTCCCCGCCCTGATGCACCGCACCTTCAGTCCGCGGGTAATCCGCAGCGACGGAGGGTTCGCCGGGCTCTTTCGGCTCGACTTCGATGGCCGCCTGTTCGCCCGCAACTACCGTCAACCCGTGCTGGTCAGCGGCACCGATGGCGTCGGGACGAAGCTCAAAATTGCTCAGTCCACCGGGCGCCACGGCACCGTCGGCATCGACCTGGTGGCGATGTGCGTCAATGACTTGCTCTGTACCGGCGCCGAGCCGCTGTTCTTCCTCGACTATGTCGCAATGGGCAAGGACGATCCGGATCGCCTCGAACAGATCGTCCGCGGCATCAGCGACGGCTGCGTCTTGGCCGACTGCTCGCTCCTGGGCGGTGAGACGGCGATCATGCCCGACATGTACGCCGACGAAGATTACGATTTGGCCGGGTTCGCGGTCGGAGTCGTTGAGCGAGCGAAACTGATTGATGGCAAGTCGATCACCGTCGGCGACAAAGTCATCGGTCTGGCCTCCAGTGGACTCCACAGCAACGGGTACAGCCTGGTCCGCAAAATCTTGCGCGATGCCGGGCTGTCGTTTGATTCGGATGTGCCTGAACTTGGCGGTGTCGCCGCCGATGAACTGCTCAAACCCACTACGATCTATGCAGAAGCGGTGCGGATGGTGCAAACGCACTATCGCATCAAGCAAGTGATCCACGGCATCGCGCATATCACCGGTGGCGGGATTCAGGAGAACCTGGACCGGATCTTGCCGAAGCAGGTCGATGCGCAAATCGATACGAGCAGTTGGCCGCTGCCGCCGGTATTTCAGTGGTTGCAGCAGACCGGCAACGTCGAAACGAGCGAGATGCGCCGCGTGTTCAACATGGGCATCGGACTGACTCTCGTGGTCTCACCCTACTATGCCGCCAGCGTGCTGGCCAGATTGCAGGATGCGGGCATCGCGAGCTTCGAGATTGGCGAGATCATTCCGGGCACCGGCAAAGTGATCCAGACCCCCTGATGCGGTGAGCGCCGCGTTACAATCGCCCGCCAGTTCGTTTCTGTATCCGTTCCACCGACCCGGCGTTTCGACATGCAATTGCGACCTCTGGCGGGCACTGACCTGCGGTTGTCTGTTCTCGGATTCGGAGCCTCCTCCATTGGCCAAGAGTTCCGCCAGGTTGATCTGAGCGAGGCGCTGCGAAGCGTCGAAGTCGCGCTCGAAGGCGGCGTCAACTACATCGACACCGCTGCCTACTATGGTCGCGGGATGAGCGAACTGCTGCTCGGCCGGATCCTGCCGACGCTGCCACGCGAAAGTTTTGTGGTGAGTACGAAACTCGGACGTTACGCGCCGCAGCATTTTGATTTTTCCGCTCGTCGTGTAGCGGAAAGCGTGGACCTCTCGCTGGAACGCATGCGGTTGGATCAGCTGGACATCGTGTTCTGCCACGATATCGAGTTTGTCGACATGCGGCAGATCGTCGATGAAACGCTGCCAGCACTTCGCGAGCAGGTCGACGCTGGCAAGGTGCGGTACATCGGTGTTAGCGGCTACCCGATGAAGATGTTTCGCTACATCCTGGAACATGCCGACCTTGACGTCATCCTGACCTACAACCACTACACGCTGCAGAACGATATGGCGCTGGAGCTGTTGCCGATCTGCGAGCAGAAGAACGTTGGGATCATCAACGCCGCGCCGTTTTCAGCAAGGTTGCTAAGCGACGCGCCGCTGCCGCCTTGGCATAAGGCCACGCCGGAGGTTCGCGAAACGGCCAAAGCTGCGGCCGAGCATTGCCGCAGCCGCGGAACCGATATCGCCAAACTCGCCCTGCAATATTCGATCGCCCATCCGGGCTTCAGCTCCTGTGTTACCGGCAGCGCCAACCCGGAGCGAGTGAGCCAGTGGCTGCAGTGGATTGAGGAACCGCTCAACAGCGAATTGGTCGAGGAGGTCAAGCAGATCCTGCGACCGATTCACAATTGGGTGTACTGCGAAGGACGGCCCGAAAACAACGACATCGCGTTCTAACGCCGCCGTCGGCCAGCGATCCATTTGGTGTCCCTTTTTGCTCACGGTTGATTGCGATGCGTGCGATTGTTCTCGAAAAACCCCAACATTTCACGCACGCCGAGGTTCCGGCACCGCCTGCTCCCGGGCCCGGTCAGGCGCTGGTGCGCCCGCACGTCATGGGTGTGTGCGGTACGGACATCGGCGGCTACTTGGGGAAGATGCCGTTCTTCGGCTATCCGCGGATCATCGGACACGAACTCGGTGTTGAGGTGCTCGCACTCGGCGATGACGTAACGCATCTACGCGTCGGCGATCGCTGCAGCGTTGAACCCTACCTCAATTGCGGTCACTGCTTCGCCTGTCGCCGCGGCCACACGAATTGTTGCCAGTTCAACCAGACCTTTGGCGTGATGTGCGACGGCGGTCTGCAGGAACAGTTCCTGATCCGCGCTGACAAGATGCATCTCGGCAACGAGCTCGAATTTGAACAACTGGCACTGGTCGAAACGCTGGCGATCGGAGCGCATGCCTGTGATCGCGGCGCGCCAGGCCCAGGCGACCAAGTGCTGCTGGTCGGCGCCGGCCCGATCGGACTGGCAACCCTGGAGTTTGTCCGCCTGAGCGGTGCTCAAGTCACCGTCATGGATCTCGTCGAATCTCGTTTGCAGTTCTGTCGTGATACCTACGGCATCGAGAACACCATCCACTTCACCGACGAGGCGGCAGCACTGGCGGAAACCGAGCGGATTACCGGCGGTGATCGCTTTGCCGTGGTGATCGACGCCACGGGGAACCCGCACTCGATGGTAAACTCGATCGCCCATGTTGCGCAGACCGGGACGCTCGTCTATGTCGGAATCACCAAAGAAACCTTGTGCTTCCCACACGTGGCGATGCACAAGCCCGAGATGACCATCAAAGCCAGCCGCAACGCCTTGCCCGGTGACTTCGCGCGGATCATCGACCTGATCGCTGACGGTCAGATCCGTACTGCGCCCTGGATCACGCACCGCACGACCTACCAGCAGATGATCAGCGACTTCCCCACCTTCACCCGCCCCGAAAGCGGCGTCATTAAAGCCGTCGTCGATCTGACGCAGCTTTAGTTTCCCGCCCGCACGAGCCCACCCTCCCTATCAGCTTCAGGTCGCTTCATGAAACCCTTGGCCAAATTCACCTTCGGTGTCGGCGATCGATTTGCTCATCAAGCGTCTGCCCAACTGGCTGCTTTCGAGCACG
>CALELC010000161.1 GCA_937904535.1 uncultured Planctomycetaceae bacterium | reverse complement strand
CCTCCCTCTGCTCTTCCTCCCACCGATTCGATCGGCGGAGCGATCGACCACCTTGGTCGCCGACCCTGCGTCGCCGACCGCTCCGCCGGTCGGTGCTCCCTAGCGCCACTTCAGACCCTCTGAGCACAAACCTGCGGACCAACACCCTCCAGTTCAGCCCCTCACACCACCGGCTCGGCCCAACAATGCCAGACAAAACCGACTACATCCGCCGCCACCCTCTGCTACTACCAGAGGCATGACCAGGCCCGCTCCATCTAGCAGATACCTCCCGGCTCAGTTCACGCTGTCACCGCACCTCGTACTTGTCCACGTCATTTGGCGTCTGCAGATTTCACTCTCGCGCCGACCTGCGATCAGCTATTTGATTCCGCACTGAGTGGTCTCGCGGCGGTTGCTGGCCCGCGAATTACCTGAAAACATCGCTCATATTCGCGACCTTACCTGTGAGTTCGTCGCTCCGAAGGCGCTGCGCACGAGGCTGGGCGACCTCTGCCACTCAATATGGGATGCCGCCGTATCAAGCGCCCCCGAACTCATCCCTTTGGCCCGGAGACTCCCGCCATCGAACCAGCATCCGCTGCTCATCCATTGCGCCAACGGCCATGGCCGCACTGGTAGGTTCGCTGCAGTCTGGCTGCTAACTCTCCGCTTTGTGATGTCCGGTGACGATGCGATCGCCATGCTCCGCTGTGCGCGACCGGGAATCGCATTCGGTTCCCGGCAACATCGACTGGTGTGAGAAGCTTTGAGATCGCTTCAGGATCCCGGGGAAGCAGTTGTTCGATGCGAGGCTAAACCATGAGCTCGGCCGCCTGGCAACGTCGGCCTTCTTCAGCAGAAAACGGCTTCGAGCGGGTCGCGTGCTTGGGCTGAAGGACAGTTCAATCGCCGCGATGATTCCTGAGCGTGTCGCACGCGTGAACCAGTGTCAGCCGCTCATTCGCGTCGGTCACTTAGTACTTGCCTTCCATCCCGCGTTGCTTGCGGATGGCTTTGATTTCGTCAGCGTTCTCCACGATGTATTCCAATAGCTTGTCCAAGCCAGTTGACACGGCCTTGCGTTTCTCCGCCCATTGATCTTCATCGATCCATTCCAACCGCGGGTAAATGGTCTTAAACGGTGGCAGTTGCTCGCCTTCAGACTGGACTTGCTTGAGCGTTTTCTCGAGCTGATCAAGCTGCCCGAAGGCGTAGCCGTTGATGTAGGTGCCTGCCAGTTGATGAAAGGAACGGTGGGCCTGGAGACGCTCGAACGCTTCGTCGCCGAGACGAGCGGGCGTGCCTTCCGGCAAGAGGGCACTCAGCAGCCGCGCCCGAAACTGGGCGGTGTAAAACCAGTAGACCGCTTCGTCTTTAAGCCCCAGGTCGTAAAGCCGGATCGCCAGCACATACAGCGTTTCAACCGGCAGGCTCGCCCACTCCTGTTTCAACTGCGCTACGAGTTCACCGATCGACTCGGCGGTCGCTGACGTGAGTTCCTCGCTGTGCTGACCGACATTCACTTGCAGCGGATCGGAGTTGTAGTACGGCGTGATGGAGATCGGCATCCGTGAGGACGCGGTCGCCTGCACGAGCGTAATCGACTCGGAGTTGGGCACGACGGCTCCTAGCACCTCGGCCCGTTCATGCTCGCCCGGGGTCTGCTCGAATGGGGCCCGCTTACCCGGGGTCTGCGCGAATGGAGCCTGCCCGAATGGGAGCGTCACCCAGTAGCTGCTACCGATCATGACGATCGTGGCGAACAGCAGGATTCGCATCATTGATTTTTATCCTCATTGGTCGGAAACAGCAGCGAGCGTAAATCGCTCGACGTCATGCGATCAGCTTCCCGGCGCACCGGGATCGGTCGCAGCAGCGACCTAAGCCCAGATTGCGATTGCGCGTCCAGCGAACGCGCCGACGACAACCACAGCGATGATCGCAAACGAGTGGCCTGATGTCGAATCGAGCAAAGGCCAAGCGTCTCGTTGCTTGATGATGGGAAAAGGTTGCCAAGCACGTCCACCTGAAAACCGCGGGTGCCAGTACGGACCTGCGGGTCGCCCCTGGTGGGCGAGCGCAGACTGACACCGGCTGGCACGCTCGAACGCCCAGCGCTCTCCACAGTAACTTTTCGCTCCACCGACTCGCCGGTTGGCTTTTTGCCACGAAAAACAGACGGATGACTACCGTGGCGAACAGTGCCGCCCGGATCGAGAACCAGGATAGGGCCCCGTCTCGCTCGTCATTCCTGGGGTGCAGCAACTCGAGCAATGAACGCATCGAGTTCACGCAAGTACGGCTCGGTGAGCCAGTTGTTGTGTCCCGCTTGCTCGATGCTCACGAACTGCTTGGGCTCGCCAGCCGCAACAAAGAGCTTTTCGCCGAGCACAAAGGGGATCGTCTGGTCCGCAGTTCCGTGACTTACCAGCAGCGGAACTCGCAGCGTCGCCAGCTGTGCAGCGGAGTTAAGTTGGTCCCGCCGAACCAACCACGATAACTTTGGAAAATGCACATCGGCGACGTCGCGAAGCGACGGAAAGGTGCTTTGGAGAATCAAACCTCGCGGCGGCGATTTTGCAGCGAGTTGAACGACGATCGCGCCGCCGAGTGACTCGCCCATCAGCAGCATCTCGGAGTCCTCGACGGCGGCGAGCTCGCGCAGTTGGGCCCGAGCAGCCATCGCGTCCTGAATTGCCCCAGCGATGGTCGGTTGGCCTTCGCTGCGTCCGTACCCGCGGTAGTCGAACAGGAACACCGATACGTGTGCTCGGTTTTGCAGATAGCGCAGCCATGGGGCACGGGACGCCACGTGTCCAGCATTGCCGTGAGCGGCCAAAACCACTGCCCGTGGGCTCTCAACCGGACAGTACCAACCGTGCAGCCGCGTGCCGTCCTCGGCAGCAAAAAACACATCGCGGAAGTTCAGTCCGGCCGGTTTCCAGTCGCCGCTGGGATACTTCGCCGGAAAAAACAGCAGCAGATCTTCAACCGACCCGATCGGCGACGGATGTGTTGGACGCGTTTGCTCCGGTTCCTGCGCAGCGGTTGACAGCCCTGTTAGAAGCGCTAACGCCACGGCAAGGCGAACGTTGATGAAGGCCAGGAAGCTAGCCAACCGAATCGCATGCCGCATCGTCGGATCCATGGCTGCTGGTCGTTAATCGTCGAATCTCGGCCGCACGCCGGCGATTGCTGGGTGCTATGAAGCCGCTGAGACACCTTGCAGTTGAACCTATTGTTAGCCAGCCGCACAACCGCAGGATATCGGGCCCGAAGTCACACGGAATGATCGCGAGTTTCGCTAGCAAACGGCTCGCATAGACCAAGCGACACAAATGCCAGCATCGTCTCACTATTTTGCCAGCATTTTGGCGCAGTTTTCGCTCTGGCCGGATGTGCGAAAAAAAATTTGCCCCACCGGTTGAATTTTTTGAGCTGGCTTCCTGCCCCCTTGAGCACCGATGATAAATCGCTATAGAGCGTAGATTACGGGGCTTTCGTGACCGGCGTTAAACTGCGTGGGCCGGGGGGAACGAAGCGAGTGCGCGAAATTTACAGTTTTTTCAGCGCAGCCGACTCCATCGGCCCTGGTGTAGGAGTTACACTTGTGCTGGATGATTCTCCGAGCTTTCATATTTCACTTCAGGGTATTCAGATGCTTTGCCGTTTGATAACCGGTTTCAGTTTCGGTTCACTGTTCTTGGTCACAGCCATGTCGACCACTCCCGCGAGTGCAGCCGATCAACGAACAGAACTGGTCAAGGCCGTTGCACAAGATTCGTCGCCGGCCTTTCCGGAAGACAATGCGGCCACATTTCACAAGTCAGATCCTCGCATTCGCCTGAAACTGGTGCGGCTGGATGGTTCGGCTGGCTCATTGGCCGGCTCGTCGGTAACCGTTATCAATCCGCAAGGCAAATCGACGCAGTTGACCGCTGACTCCAAAGGCGTCGTCTCCCTGTCTAAAGTCACAGCGGGTCTGCACGCAGTGGTCGTCACCGGTGCCGCGGGCCACGCAGCTGTGCCATTGATGCTTCGCCAGGATGCGGATGACGCAGCCGAGCCTCAGTCAGAAGACCCGAGCGTCGTCAACAACCGGCCCGTCACCACGGTTCACTTGCCGGTGATGCCGATCAACCCACAAGAAGTGTTGCGAGTCACCAGCGCTTTCTTGCCACCTTCACCAGCCACTCGGCCAACGTCCGGGCTCGAAACCCTGCCGACCGGTGAGGCCCAAGTCGCAGGTGCTCACCTGTATCACGTGCAGCTGGGACCGGATGGCCGGATGGAAGGAAAAATCAGTTCGCTGACTCCGGCCAGCCTCGCTGGGATCAACATTATGATCTACAGCGGCAACCAATTGGTCGCCCGGTCGATTACCGACGATCAAGGCCGCTTCATGGTTCAGAACCTCCGCCCCGGTGCCTACGGCTTGATTGCCGCGGGCCAAGCCGGATACGTGGCATTTGCCTTTGATGCTGATCTGGCCGATGGTGGTCTTGTTCGCAACGCGAACTCGGCCAACGATTTGACGCTCGTCAGCATGCTGCAGCCGCCCGGAGCATTGCCGGTGCAGATCATTCCCCAAGAGATGGTGCCTCCGGTCGTCGATGCCATTCAAGATGGCACAGTCCCTGGGGCTGAGCCTGTTCCTCCCGGCGTTGCACCGGTTCCGGGCGCCGGATTCGCTGGCGGTGGCGGTGGCGGTGGAGGCTTTGGCGGCGGCGGTGGCGGACTCGGAGCTGCTGGCGGCGGTCTGGGTGGTGCTGGCGGCCTGTTGGCCCTCGGCGGGATTGGTGCGGCGGTAGCGATCGCAGCCTCCGATGACGACTCTCCGATCGTGGTGCCCCCGGTAGCCACGCCAGCCGTACCTGCTCCCTAAAGCAGGAGCGGCCGTTCCTATCTGCGGCGTCCTCGGTGGCGCCGCTGATCATCAACTCACGCAGCCGCGATCGACAAGTCTTGACTTGTTGGTCGCGGCTGTTTTGTTTTGCTGGCAACAAGATCAGCGTTGCTACAAGGCAATCTTGGCTCACCCCCCACAGTTAGTAGCTGCTAAACTATAGGCACCAGTAATCGCGGGGCATCTACTCGGTCGCGAGCACAGACCGATTTGGGCTGCGATGTGGTTGGAGCCTCTGCACGAAGGACAAAGTCCCTCCGATTCTGCGGCTCACATTCGGTTCGACGCCACCACCTTGAGATTCGGGGCAGCATCGTGACTTCACAGGAGCTTTCCGATGCAGCAGGCGTCATCAGCGACAACCTTGCCTGCCGCCTGCGATTGGCGCTGCTCCCCGGACTCGGCCCTCGCGTCCTCGCAGATCTCCTGGAGCGTTTTGGCACGGCCGCGAACGTACTCGCTGCCGACTCGACCGCACTGCGATCCGTCCGGAACGTCGGTCCGAAGCTTGTCACCGCGATTCGACATGCAGACGATCACGTTGACGTGCCGGGAATTCTCCAATGGTGCAGCGCAAACGGCGCGAGCTTGCTAGCCAGCGACTCAGCCGACTATCCACCGGGCTTAAGGGAACTGTGCGACGCTCCGCCGATCCTATTCGTACAGGGTGAGATCCGCCCCAGCGACGCGCTGGCGGTCGCGATTGTCGGCACGCGTCATGCGACCGTTTACGGACGCACGCAGGCTCAGCGAATCGCCTACGGCTTAGCCCAAGCCGGCATCACCGTCGTCAGCGGCATGGCTCGCGGAATCGATTCGGCTGCACAGCAGGGGGCACTCGATGGCGGTGGCCGCACGATCGCTGTCTTCGGTTGTGGCCTGGCATACATCTACCCGCCGGAAAATGCGGAACTCGCTACCGCCATCGCGGCCAATGGGGCCTTGGTTAGCGAATACCATCCCCAGACCAAACCGCATGCCGGTACCTTTCCGCAGCGAAATCGACTGATCAGCGGGCTCAGCCACGCCACTTTGGTGATCGAGGCGCCCGAGCGTAGCGGCGCCCTGATTACTGCTCGAACTGCTCAAGAGCAGGGACGCGAAGTCTTGGCGCTCCCGGGCCCCGTCACCAGCCGAGCCAGCCAAGGAACCAATCTGCTGATCCGGGATGGGGCCAAGCTGGTGCGGAATGTGGAGGACATCTTGGAGTCGCTCGGTCCGCTCGCGCAGGCGGTGCCGGTGGCTGACGGACGGGAAGTACACCATCCCGCCGAAGCCCTGCTCAATGACCGCGAATGCTGCGTGCTGGATGCGATTACGACCGAACCAATCTCGATCGATGCAATCGTGCGGACCTGCCGCTTGCCAGTCGCACAAGTACTTGCCACGATCAGTGTGCTGGAGATCCGCAAGTTGATCCGCCGACTGAGCAATCAATACGTTTCGCGGGTCTAAATGCTAGTGTAAACACGCTTGGTTGGGGCGCTCGCTGCCAAGCGGTTGGTACCTCATCCGCAGTGAATGGGCACGCGCGATCGATCGGGATTGACCTTCAAGCACGTGCAAGAGCACGGCCCTACGCGCTGAGCACGAGCAACCGATGGTAAAGAGCACGATCGGTCGAGGATAAAGGGAATGTGTGGCTGATCAACTCGATGTCGCCTCGATCATCGGTCCCGACGGGCTGATTGCAAAGCGGCTGAAGCATTACGAACACCGTCCGCAGCAGTTGCAGATGGCGGCGGCGGTCGCCCACGCGCTGCAGACGAACCAGCACCTGGTCGCCGAGGCGGGAACGGGCACTGGCAAGAGTTTTGCCTATCTGGTGCCAGCGATCCTCTACGCGACATCTGACCAGGGCGGCGAGCTAGCGCATCGCCCCATGCATTCCCCGCATTCCCCCGGTGCGCCCGAGTCCGACGAGCCCGATCAGGAGCGACGGCCGCCACGGGTGCTGATCTCCACACACACGATCAGCTTGCAGGAGCAGTTGGTAGCCAAAGACATCCCGCTGCTCAACAGCGTCATCCCGCGCGAGTTCAGCGCGGTGCTGGTCAAAGGGCGCGGTAATTACATCTCGCTCCGCCGGCTCAAGAACGCCCAGATACGTGCTCAGCTGCTGTTCAGCACCGACGAGCAACTGACGGAAGTGCGCAAGATCAAGCAGTGGGCGGAGCACACCAGCGATGGCAGCCTCTCGAGCCTATCCTTCAAGCCCAGCCCCACCGTCTGGGACGAGGTCTCCAGCGACACCGGCAATTGCCTCGGCAAACGCTGCGATACCTTTGCCCAGTGCCACTATTTTCAGGCCCGCCGCCGAGCCTCACGCGCACAACTGCTGATCGTCAATCATGCGATGTTTTTCAGCGACCTGGCGCTGCGACGGCAAGGCATTTCACTGCTACCGGACTACGACGCCGTGGTGCTGGACGAATGCCACACCATCGAATCGGTGGCGGGTGATTACCTCGGCATCCGCGTCAGCAGCTCCCAGCTCGATTACCAACTCAACAAGCTCTACAACGATCGGACACAAAAGGGTTTGCTGATTACTCACAATCTGCAAACGCTGCAGCGAATGGTTGACCGCTGCCGCTATGCGGCCAGCAACTTTTTTGCTGACCTGCTCGACTGGTGGGAGAAAAAGGGCCAGAGCAACGGCCGCGTCAACACGCCCAAAGTCGTCGATAACACGCTCAGCGAACCGCTCGAGGAACTGGCTGCGCGAATCAAACGCTTTGCCGATTCGCTCGAGGACGAATCCGAAAAGAAGAACTTCGATTCCGCCC
>CALELC010000160.1 GCA_937904535.1 uncultured Planctomycetaceae bacterium | reverse complement strand
GTAATAATCTGCGGCGTCGTACGTTCCGGTATTGATTGTACCTAACAACAATCGCCAGAGGACAATGCAAGTCGTGATACCGAAATCACCGAAATCACTCGCAATCACTTCCGCCGCGGTGCTGACCATTAAAGTCCCTGCAGCAGCGTCTCCAAACCCCTTCTATCGAAGCAACTGTTCCCCGCACCGCCATCGCATCCCACCGCACCGATTTGCTGACAACCGGCTTCTGGCATCCCGTCGCGACAGCACCATCGAGTAGTTTTCCGCGGGGCCAGGTGCAGCGAATCCACCGCGGCGGACGACCGCGTGTTGATGCCTGCCATCGCGCGACGGTGCCAGCTATTTTCGATGACATGCGCGGCAAGCGGCCCCGCGCAAATTGCCAATGACCGGTACCGTTTCAGTCGCCAATTAACACGATGATCGGCGATGACCGCTGGCGGAACGCTACGGTTGGGGCCTTGGTGGCACTGGAATGTTCGCCGAAAGCTGATCCGTGTGCTATGAGAGTTTATAGCCTGCAAAGTCGGGCAAGGAGACTCTCAGATGAAAAAGCGACGTAATCGACATTCCCCCGAGCAGATCGTCAAGAAACTGCGCGACGCCGACGTGATGCTCACCAGCGGCAAGAGCCTCGCCGAGGTCCTGCAGACGATGGAAATCAGCGAGGCGACCTACCACCGCTGGCGAAACCAGTACGGTGGCATGAAGAGCGACGAGGCCAAACGGCTCAAGGAACTCGAAAATGAGAACTCGCGCCTGAAGCGTCTGCTTGCCGAAGCCGAACTGGACAAGGCGATGCTCAAGGAAGCCCTACGGGGAAACGAATGAGCCCGACGCAACAGCGCCAGTGCCTGCTGCGAGTTCGCCGCAAGTTCCTGGTGTCGGAGCGTCGGGCATGCAAAGGCCTCGGGCTGCCGCGCAGCAGCATGCGTTACCGCCAGCGGGTTCGCAGTGACGAGCCAGCGCTGCGGCAACGGATGGTGGAGCTGGCGCGAAGGCGTCCGCGGTTCGGGTACCGGCAAATCGCACGTCTGCTCCAGCAGGAGGGCTTTGGTGTGAACTTCAAGCGTGTGTACCGCCTGTGGCGCACTGAAGGCCTGAAGGTCCCGAAAAAGACGAAGAAAAGGCGAGCGATCGGAAGCGGCGGCCACGCCTGTCATCGGCTGCGTGCCGAGCGGATCAACCATGTCTGGTGCTGGGACTTCATCTTTGACCCCACGGCCAAGGGGCAGACGCTCAAGTACCTTTCGGTCCTAGATGAGCACACTCGCCGGTACATCACGCTGGAAAGTAGCTTGTGTGACATTATACCAAAGGCGTCTCGCCCTTCGATCAGAGGACTTAGATTTTACGCCGCCGGCTTATAACGCTTTCTCCGGCGGACCGCCGATAGATCGATCCCATCGAGCAGCATCGCCAGCTCCGCTTGCGAGAGCACGACGTGAGCCGC
>CALELC010000159.1 GCA_937904535.1 uncultured Planctomycetaceae bacterium | reverse complement strand
GCTTCCCAGCTGCAGCGGGTACGGAACATGGCTGGCTGATGGGCAACCGTGTAACCGGATATCCGCCGAACCTCGACAGCGGCGCCAACACCGCCGATATGCGTTGCTTCAACATCAACACCGTGCGCTACTCGCCCAATCAAGAACCGTTTGCCTATCAGATTTTTCCTGGCATGGCGAGCAATGTCGGTGCGAACAACCCACTCACTTCGCAGCATCCCGGCGGTGTGATGGTGACCATGACAGACGGATCGATTCGCTTCATCGCTGAAACGATCTTTTTAGAGACTCTCAAACAAATGGCCACCCGCGACGACGGCCAAGTCTCGCGTGCCGAATAGCTCACTGCAACTTGAACCTTATAAGTATTCTCTCACCTATGAATAGAAACACCTTGACACGACTGGCGATTCCTGTTGTTTGCAACGACTTGCGGGCGATGTCCTGGTCGTTGCGCATGCTGTGGCTCTTCGGTTTGCTGTTCGTCAGCTCGCTCGGCTGTGGGTCCGGTCACGACTACGGTCCTACCGGCTCCGTTCAAGGGCGGCTGACACACCAAGGCAACGTCCTGCCAGCGGATACCAAGGTCGTGTTCATGCATTCGCAAAACGGCGTCGCAGCCTTTGGAGCAACCGATGCAGAGGGCAACTTCAAGGTCCGTAAGGTCGACAGCGACCAGATTCCAATCGGAACCTATCGCATCATGATTCAGCCACCGGAATCAGAGCTCGGTGGCGACAGCGAACCGAGCGCCGAAGAACTGCTCAACAACCCGGACATCAATCGCCCCAGGCCTAACTCAGGTGGCTTTAACTTCAAATACCGCCAGGTCTCCACCAGCGGTTTGGAGTTCAATGTGCAGTCCGGTGCCAACGAGATTACGCTCGATCTGCAGTAGATTGCGAACCATGAATCCCTCGCGCTGCTTCGCGGGCGCCGGGCTACTCTCAACCGCCGCGGCAGGCCAATTAGATCGTCAGTCGCCGCGCCCGTGCGACTACCGGCCAACGTTCGACCGCGCGGCCGTCGCGCACGCACCACACCTCGCTATACAGCGCCACGGTCGGACAGATATGCCGCGGGATACCGTACATCACGGTGCCTACCGGGTAGGCGTCGGCCTGCGAGGTTTGCAACACCAGATGCTCTTCGCTTTGCATCACCACCGGAGCATCCTCCAGCCCGAACCAGCGGACACGCGGCTGCGGCATTTCGGAGGCGACCGCCTTATACCCCAGGTCCAGGCAGATACGGTCTTCGGCGGGCCGGCTGATCACGCGCGACAGCAGCACGGCGGCGTTGAGAAAATCGAGATCCGGCGAGATTTCAGATTGCCCAAAATCCCACAACGCGGGAGTTCCCGCGCCGACTTCCGTGCCTGCAATCGCCACCAACAGCGATGAGGTCGGGGTCCCGCCAGCGACGATCTTGGGCACCACAAGCCCCTGGCTGCGAAGGGTTTCTACCATGCGATGCACAGGCGCAAAGGTCGCTTCGGCCGCCGCAACCAGCGCGGCATAGTCGGCGTTGCGGACGTGCCCGTCATAGGCATGCAAACCTCCCGCCTGAACGCCCGGTGTCTGTGACAACTGACGATAGAGCTCAATCGCCTCGTCGCCGGGCCGGATCCCCGTCCGGTCCATGCCCACATTCAGATCGATCAGCAGCTCGATTGTCACCCCGCCTGCGGTCGCGGCAGCGGCCAGTTCCGCCAGGCTGGTCGAATTGTCGACGAGCGTTGCGAATCGCGTCTGCGGAAACCGCCGAATCAGTTCCACCAGCCGAGCGACGTTTGGACCGATGCAGGGATAAGCCAGCAGAATGTCGCGACCACCGGCCTCGGCAGTCATCTCTGCTTCCGCGATCGTCGAGACCTTGAACTTGTCGATGCCGAGACGGCGTTTGATCGCGATGATCTGTGGCAGTTTATGCGTCTTCACATGCGGCCGCAGCCGCCCCGGGTCGCCTGCCATCTCGACCAGCCGCCGCAGATTCGCCTCAATCCGCTCGGGATACAGCAATAGGGCAGGTGAAGCGACTTCGTCGGCGTTAGCGATATCGTACCAGTTCGTCATGGGCGCATTGGTTGAAGGATAAATGATGACTGTTCTTTGTCGCCGACCGCTCCGCCGGTCGGTCGTTCCTGCATTTGCTCGATTTGAGCACTGCAGCACCAGTTCGCTAGCCTGCAGTAAGCTCTTTGTCTCCCAGTTCGATCGCGGAGCGATCGACCACCTCCGTCGCCGACCGCTCCGCCGGTCGGTCGTTCCGGCATTCGCTTGGTTTGAGCACTGCAGCACCAGTTCGCTAGCCTGCAGTAAGCTCTTTGTCTCCCAGTTCGATCGCGGAGCGATCGACCACCTCCGTCGCCGACCGCTCCGCCGGTCGGTCGTTCCGGCATT
>CALELC010000158.1 GCA_937904535.1 uncultured Planctomycetaceae bacterium | reverse complement strand
AGCGCGTATTCCATCAGGTCGTCCACTGCTCCCTCGCGGTCACGGACGACGAACTCTTTGAACACCGGCCCGTCATGGACGACTTCGAATCGCTCGCTGCTACGGAATTGCTCACGGGCGTAATGCGTCTTGCGCACACAGTGCTCGGCGGTCTCCCGCAGTCCCTGTGGACCGAGCAGGCTCAGGTGCACCGTGGCACGCAGCGCCAACAGCGACTGGTTGCTGCAGATGTTGCTGGTGGCTTTGTCGCGGCGGATGTGCTGCTCGCGGGTCTGCAGAGTCAACACCCAGCAACGTTTGCCGCGGCGGTCACTCGTTTGGCCAGCGATCCGTCCCGGCATCCGGCGGATCAACTGTTCGCGACAGGCAATGATCCCCAGGTACGGACCGCCGTAACCGAGCGGATTGCCGAGTGATTGCCCTTCCGCAATCGCGATGTCGACGCCTAGGTCACCCGGCCGCTTCAACAAACCGACGCTCACCGGATCGAACACCTGAATCACCAGTGCGCCGGCGGCGTGAGCTGCGTCGGCAATTGCCTGGACATCTTCCAGCCGCCCAAAGAAGTTGGGGTGCTGGATCAGGACGCAAGCCGTCGACGCATCGATCTGTTGGAGCATTTGCTCCGAGGTGCCCGTCTCGCTCGAGTCGACAACCTCGCAGACCGCGTCGATGTTCTGCAGATAGGTCGACAGCGTTTCGCGATATTGCGGGTGCAGCGCACCGCTGGTAACGACCTTCTTGCGCTTGGGATCGGCAGCCAACGCCATCAGCACGGCTTCAACAGCCGCAGAGCCGCCGTCGTACAGACTCGCGTTACTGACTTCCAGCCCGGTCAACTGAGTCACAAGTGTTTCATATTCGAACATCACTTGTAGGTTGCCCTGGCTGACTTCGGCTTGATAGGGCGTGTAGGAGGTGTAGTACTCGCCCCGACCAGCGATCTCATCGACCGCCGCCGGAATGAAATGGTCATAGGCGCCACCGCCGAGGAAGCAGACATGGGACGCCGCCGAAGCGTTCCGCGCCGCCAAACCGCGGAGCAGCGCCTCGAGCGTCATTTCGTCCAATCCCTTGCCGATTGCCAAGGGACGCTTCAGCTGCACGTCCGCGGGTACCTGAGCGTCGATGATTTCCTGGATCGATGCGGCACCGATAGCAGCGAGCATGGCGCTGCGATCCTGATCGGTGTGATACAGATAACCGGTCATGAAGACGAAGTCCCCGCAGGGGCAATTTAGAAGGGTGTAAAGGATGAAGTAACGTTTGGCGCGAACAGACGCTCAATTTGGTATCGGATCAGCCGGCTTCGCCGCACTGCTGTTCGTAGTCGGCGTGGCTGAGCAATTGCGACAGACCGGCTTCGCTGCTGAGGCGAACTTTAAGGATCCAACCGAAGTCATAGGGATCTTCTTTCAGCTCATCCAACCGCTCGGGCAAATCCGAGTGCACGGCAATGATCTCGCCGTCGACCGGGCTGTACAAAGGACTGACCGCTTTTACCGACTCAACTTCACCGAACTCATCGCCCGCTGCGACAACTTTTCCGACGGCTGGCAGGTCCATATAGACCAAGTCGGTCAATTGCTCGATTGCAAAGGCAGAGATTCCAATCGTGGCGACTTTGTCGTCGCCTTCCTGGGCGATGTCGACCCATTCGTGGGACTTGGCGTACAGCAGGTTGGCAGGATTGCGGGCCATGATGTGTTTCCTCAGGGGCAACGAAGAAATTTGGCGATCAATCGTGATCGCTCCGAACGGCTACAAAGGGCGGTGGTAAAACGGCAATGGCACGGAAGTGGCAGGCTGGTGGTGTCCCCGATTGTCGATCCGCAAATCGACTTGCGCGACCCCCGTGGTTCGATCCACCAGCGCCGCGTCGACCATCGCCATCGCAATCGGTCGCTGCAAAGTCGGTGATGGTGCACCGCTAGTGATCCAACCTACCGGTTCATCATTGGGACCGAGCACCTTACAACCTTCGCGGACCGGGCGTTTGCCTTCGGGCAGCAGTCCGATGCGGACTTGCTCTGGTCCTTGCTCACTGATCCGGCGGAGTGCTTCGTCGCCAATGAACGAGCGACCGTCGAGGGTACACGCGAACCGTAAACCAGCTGAAATCGGATCGATCTGTTCGGACAGCTCGTGTCCGTACAGCGGCATGCCGGCCTCCAGACGCAACGTGTCGCGCGCCCCCAGCCCCGCAGCACAAAAGCCGTACTCCCGTCCGACCAACAACAGATTCTCCCACACCCGCAGCGCTTCATCGGCACGGACAATCAGTTCAAAGCCGTCCTCACCGGTATATCCCGTACGGCTGACAATCACCGGCTTGCCAAATTGCTCGGTAATTACGGCGCGGTAACGCTTAAGCTGATCAACATGGGCGCGAAACAGTCGGGCGGTGACTTCGACCGCTCGCGGGCCCTGAATCGCGATCATCGCCGTCAATTCGGTGCGGTCACTCATCGTCACCGTGGAAAAATCCGCTAGATGCGGCGTGATCCAGCGAATGATCTTGGCGCGGTTGGAAGCGTTGACCACCAAAAGGTGATACTGCGATCCGCTGGGTGTCTGCAGATGGCTGACCAGCACGTCATCGAGCACGCCGCCTTCAGCATTGCACATTAAGCCATAACGCACGGCTCCGATCGGCAGTCCGATCACCCGTCGCGACAACAGGTGATCGAGCAATTCCGCTGACCCTTCACCATCAAAACGCAGCCGCCCCATATGAGAGACATCAAACAACGCCGCGGTCGAGCGGCAGGCCTGATGCTCGGCGACGATCCCCTGATACTGGATCGGCATTTGGAAACCGGCAAAGGGAGCCATGCGAGCACCGGCAGTGACATGCCAAGAGTGCAGCGGAGTGACGGCGAGCGGAGTGTCGTTCACGATGCTTTTGCCGGCGTTGAGGCGCAGGGAACCCGCCCGGCGGGCAGCGGATGTAGCCACCGCTGGCTGCCCAACCGATCGGAAGAGTCCAGTAAGATGTCAGAGATCAGTGAGGGTCTCGCTCCGCGGCGCGCTCGGCGGCCGACGGTCGCTTGAAACCCGTACTCCAGCATACCGGACCGACGTGCGCTGACCAGCCCTCTTATGACGGCCGGGAGCGCACCGACGGCACATCGGATGCAGTGGACGGAATCCTCCCTCAATGCCCGAGCGCGGAGTCCGTGGCCGCCCCTTGCCCCTCGGGATATGCTATATCAGAGGGTTCAGAAAACTGCTCAGCTGGGGGACACGTCGGCTGCACCCAGTTTCATTTTGTGGACGCTGCTTTCAACCATGCCTGATTCTGAGACGTTCGACAATCAAAAAACGGCGCAGCAGGCTTTGGCGCGCAGCGAAGCGTTGATGCGGATTGCATCGCGACTCGGCCGCTTGGGCGGCTGGGAGGTCGATGTTCTGCGTGGCCAGATTAGATGGTCCGAGGAAACCCGCAAAATCCATGAGGTTGCCTCCGACTGGATGCCAAACCTAGAGCAGGCGCTGGCATTCTACCATCCCGATGATCGCGACACCGTCGGCTCCGCGATCAAGCGCTGTATGAAAGAAGGGATTCCTTACGATCTCGAGCTGCGTTTTCAGACAGCGAAAGGACGCGATATTTGGGTCCGCGTGATCGGTGAATCCGTCCGGGATGACGACGGCACCGTGATTGCGCTGCACGGGGCGATCCAAGACATCACAGAGCGCAAGCAGGCCGAGCAAGGAATCCAGGCCATGGAGATGCGGTTCCGGCAGGTGGCCGACCACATGCCGTTTCTGATGTGGTCGGCCGACGCTGCAGGTCGGACCGAATTCTCAAACCGCTACCTCTACGACTACACGGGAGCCGATCCGAGCCTGCCCTCCCTGGCGGGCTGGCAAAGCATCATCCATCCCGATGACTTAGCCCCAAGTGCCGCCAACTGGGCTCGGGCCCTGGCCACGGGCACCCCTTACTCGATGGACCTGCGGCTGCGCCGAGGCTCCGACGGCAGTTATCGGTGGTTCCACATCCAGGCCTCGCTGACACGCGACGCAGAGGGTACTCCACAGAAATGGTATGGCTCGGCAATCGAAATTCACCAAACCATGCATGCGACCCAGCAGGCGATGGCCCTTGCCCATCGTTTGAAAACGACGTTAGAGAGCATCACCGATGCCTTCTACACGCTCAATCGCGATTGGAAATTCACCTATCTCAATAAGACAGCGGAAAAGTACTTAGAGCATTCCGCTAGTCAGCTACTGGGACGAGTCGTCTGGGAAGAGTTTCCCCAGGTCATCGGTACGATCCTCGAAAAAGAGTATCGCCTTGCCATGGAGCGGCAGCAAACAACGACCTTTCAACTCTATTATGAGCCATTATGCCGCTGGTTTGACATCAAAGTCTATCCATCGAACGAAGGTCTGGCGGTTTACTTCCAAGATGTGACTCAAAAGCGTGAGGATGAAGAGCAACTGCGATTGCTGCACACCTGCGTCGCCAGCATGAACGAGTTCGTCGTGATCATCGAAGCAGAACTCTATCATGGTGGTTGGCCGCGGATCCTGTTCGTCAACGACGCCGTCGTGCAGCGCACCGGATTCAGCCGAGAAGACCTGATTGGCGAGTCACCCGGGATTTTTCACGGCCCGGAGACACAGACCGATGCACTGGAACGAATTCGCGTCGCAATTGAACAGAAACAGTCGATTACAGAAGAACTGATTAACTATACCAAGACGGGTGAAACGTTTTGGTGCGAGTTAAATCTGGCTCCGGTGACCGATGCAGCTGGCAAAACCACCCATCTCATCGCAATTGCCCGCGATATTACCGAGCGGAAGCTTGCTGATCAGAAACTGCGCGCCAGCGAGGAGCGTTTTCGGTTCCTCACACAAGCCACCAGCGACACGATTTGGGACTGGGACATCCTCAGCAATCAGGTGTGGTGGAGCACCGGGTTCGAGAAGCTCTGGGGTCAACCACTCAGTGAGCCGAATCTTTCCCTCGAAAACTGGATGGAACGCGTTCACCCGGACGATCGCGAGCAGGTGATCGCCAGTATTCGCGAGGTCATCCGCACCGGTCAAACATGCTGGTCGGCTGAATACCGGTTTATTCGACACGATGGGAGCCAAGCCTATGTATTGGATCGCGGGAGCGTTGTTCGCGACGAACAGGGCCGAGCGATTCGGATGGTCGGCGGGATGACCGACCGCACGGTCAGCAAACAAGCTGAGCAGGAGATTCGCCGGCTCAATGAAGTGCTGGAGGATCGGGTTGAACAGCGCACCGCAGAGTTGCAGGCCGCCAATAAAGAACTCGAAGCGTTCTCCTATTCGGTTTCACATGACTTGCTGTCACCTCTGCGGAGCATTGACAGCTTTAGTTTGATTGTCTTGGAAGATTATGAGGCCAAGCTCGATGATGAAGGACGCCGGCTGCTCAAAATCATCCGCGCCGAAGCTCAGCGGATGGATCAGCTGATCCATGACTTGTTGAACTTTGCCCGAGCAGGCCGTCAGCCGATCTGTTCTGATGTTTGCAATCTAACGGAAATCGCACAAGCGGCGTTTGACACCTTGCAGCCCCACGAACGACAACACATACAACGTTTTGATTTGCGACAGCTGCCGCTGGTAGAAGGTGACCGCGCAATGCTCCGCGTGGTGCTCTTCAACTTGATTTCAAATGCGGTTAAGTTCACCCGCAATCAACCCGATGCCGTCATTGAGGTAGGCGGCTGGCGAGAAGCCGCCCATGCTGTGTTTTATGTGAAAGACAACGGCGTCGGCTTCGACCCGCGCTATCAACAGAAGCTATTTCAAGTATTTCAGCGATTGCACAGCGAAGAAGAGTTCGAAGGAACCGGCGTCGGTCTGGCGATCGTACAACGAATCATCAATCGTCACGGCGGGCAGGTATGGGCCGAATCGCAGCCTGGCAACGGCGCAACGCTCTTCTTTTCGCTTCCGCTCAAGCAGGAAGCTTTGCCATGACGTCAACTTCCAGCGTTGAGATTTTGCTGGTTGAAGACAATCCCCGTGACGCGGAGCTCGCCATCCGAGCGCTGCGCAAACACAATTTGGCAGACTTCGTGGTGCACGTTAAAGACGGCCAAGAAGCGCTCGACTGGCTATTTGCCGAAGGCCGTCACGCCGGGCGAAACGTCGATCAGCGGCCGAAGGTCGTCTTGCTCGACATCAAACTGCCCAAGCGGAGCGGTCTGGAGGTATTGACGGTGATTCGCATCGATCCGCGCACGCGGCATCTGCCCGTCGTGATGCTGACATCCTCCAGCGAGGAGCAGGACATCGCACGGGCCTATGCCAACGGCAGCAACAGCTACATCGTAAAACCGGTGGAGTTCGAGAAGTTCTCCAAGACGCTCGGCGAGGCCGCACGGTATTGGTTGCACCTCAATCAGTCACCGTGACGATTTTCAGTCGTCGCGACAACTGAACGTGTGGTAGGCTGGCGAACACCCGCCGCGGCTAACGCTTGGCCTTCTTGGCCTTCTTCTTGTCACGCCGGCTTTTCTTATGGCGCAGTTTTGCCGGCTTATCGGCCTTGTCTTTCTTGCGGCCACTGGTGAGCCCCTTGCCGAACGACAGGTGTTTGACGAGCTCAAAAAACAACTGACGTTCGCGCAGGTCGACCTTGGCCACACGGACCAACAGTTCATCGCCCAAGCGGAACTGATTGCCTTCGCGAAAGCCAACCACCATCTGCCCGCGACGTTCGAAGCGGTACTTGTCGTGCGGCAGCGCTCCCACCGGCAAGTAACCATCGATCGGCAATTCGATCCCGCGAGCGAACAAGCCATCGGCAAAGACACGATTGACGATCACGCGCATCGTCTCGCCAATCTTCTTTTTCATGTAGTGCAACAACTTCAATTGCACCAATTCGCGCTCAGCCTGCGCCGCATTGCGTTCTTGGTCGCTGCAGTGAAAACCTTGCCGCAACAACACCGCGAACGGCTCATCCGGAGTCTGCTTTTCATCGATCAGGTTTTGCACCAATCGATGGACCGTCAGATCCGGGTAGCGACGAATCGGACTGGTGAAGTGGCAGTAATGCTCCATGTCGAGCGCATAGTGCCCTTCCCGATGCGGCGCGTAGATCGCTTTGTTGAGACTCTTGAGCACCGCAAAGTTAACGGCATTCTCGAGCGGTGTGCCGGCGACAAGATCGAGGATCTTCTGAATATCGCGGCGTCCTTGCACGCTGGGGACCGGCAACCGCAGGTCCTTCACGAACTGTTCGAGCTGGCGCAGCTTGCGGCGATCTGGCGGCGGGTGGATGCGGTGGAGGAAGTTGAGTTCCTGATCATCGAGCCACGTGGCAACCGCCTGGTTGGCCGCCAGCATGAACTCCTCGATGATCTGATGGCTTTCGGTGTAGGCCACGACGTGCGCCCCCTTCACCTTGCCGTTCTTGTCGAGATCGATTTTGACTTCCGGGACCTCGAGCGTCAGCGAACCGCGTTTGAAGCGCCGGCGTCGCAGCAGCATGGCCAGCGTGTGCATCCGACCCAGCAGATCGCAGATCGACTCGCTCCACACCTCGCGTTTGGCATCGGGATCGGCGAGAAACTCGTCCACCTGTTCATAATGGAAGCGGAAGTCGCTGCGAATCGCGGCGTTGTAAACTTCGACCGACGTCACAATGCCATCGTCGCGGAGATCGATTTCCACCGTCTTGGTCAACCGCACCTTATCCGGCTGAAGGCTCGCCAAGTGATTGCTGATCACTTCGGGGATCATTGGCACCACGCGGTCGGGCAAATACACGCTCGTCGCCCGGCGTTCGGCTTCCTGATCGAGCGCTCCACCCAGCGGCACAAAGGCTGAGACATCAGCGATGTGCACCCAAAGTGTCCAACCTCCGGTGTGCCGCTGCAGCGAAATGGCGTCGTCGAAATCACGAGCATCAAACGGATCGATCGTGATCGTTAGCAAGTCGGTCAGATCGCGGCGCCCCGGAGGGATCAAATCCTCGGTGAACTCATCGGCTCGTTGCCGCGCCTCAGCCAGCACCTCTTCAGGAAACTGCTCCGGCAAGGCGTATTGCCGCATCACGCTGAGCGTATCGATCGCAGGATTGGTGGTCTTGCCGAGCACTTCCAGCAACACGCCCTCTCCGCCGCTACCGTCTTCGGCCGGGAACTCGACGATCTCCACGAACACCTTGTCGTCGCTAGCCACCGGCAGCCCGCGCACGTCGCCCACTTGGATCGGCTGCTCATAAGGCACACCGTCAAGGTGCACCCATGCGACCGAACCTTTGAGTTCGACGGTGCCGGTAAACTGGCGACGCCCGCGCTGGAGCACTTTGTCGACGTAGCCTTCAGGCGTGTCGCCGCGACGATCACTCCGCGGTCGCAGGCGGATTTCGACCGTATCGCCATCCAGCGCCCCAGCCGTGGCCCCCGGGGGAATGAAAATGTCTTCAGTCGATTCACCGGTGGAACTGCCATCGCCGGGGCGGACAAACCCGAAACCGGCAACCGCTCGTCGAAATGTGCCGCGCACGACCTTGTCACGGAAACCCAATCCCGTCGACTCCCCCCCATCCCGCTGCTTGCCAGACGCGAGCGGTTTGTGAGCCGCTGGGGCCTCCGTCGCAGGCAACACCAGATGATTGGAGCCGTAGCTGAGCTGCCCCGAGTGCACCAGCACTTTGATAACCCGCTTAAGTTCGCGATGATCCTCGGGCTCCAGCTCGAGCAAGGTAGCGATCTGTTTCGCTTTGCGGGGACGATAATTCGGCGATGAGACCAGGCGCAGCACGCGCGCGGCCAGTGCGGATGAAACTTCCATGAGATAAAGATACTCCGCAGCCGCCGTTGGGGAATGACGAAATCACCGCCAACGCCTCAAATCCCAATGCCGCCGCGCATGAGCCGGCCTCGGCGAGAACTCGTTTTGTGGCTTGCCAACGCCTATGATAGTCATGGGGCAGTGTCGTTCAGCGGGCAGGCGTGTTCCGCAGGTGACTGTCGGATTCGGGCCGGGAGAGCCATCATGCAGCGCATCATCAACTCGCTGACGCTTGGATTGGCGATCACAGTGACGAGCCTCTACGGCTCGGGTGCCGAGAACCGTGCGCAAGCCCAGTTCGGCGGCTACCAAGAAATGACGCTCGACAAGATTCGCCGTCAGCAAGCGGCCGACGCGCGACAGCTTGGTCGGGGCGGCCCTGTCGGTCCGGTTGTTCCGCCACGGCGGCCGGTGATCAACAAGCACTACTACATCTCACCCTACTACTACGGCTATCCGTACGATTACGGCTATCCCTATGGATTTGGCTACAACTACGGCTGGGTAGGACCGTACGCTCCCGGCTACGGCTACTACGGTTGGCAGAACTACTCAGCCCTGCCGTCGACCAACATCTTGGTGCAGCCGCAGGTTCAAGTGAATCCGCCAGCGGTGCCTCCGGGACAACCCGTCGGCAACGCTCAGGGGCAAGCGATGCGCAATCCTGCGGCTGGTCCAGGAGCAGCCGGCGTGGTCGCTCCGGACGATGAAATCGCGCGCCGCGTAGCAGCGCTCAAGCCCAGCAATGAACCGGGACGGATGCGAGCCGACACCCTGATCTCCGATGGCGACCGGGAGTTTGCCGCTCAGCAATACCGTCGCGCCGCTTCGAAATACCGTGAGGCGATCGGGCGTGCGCCCGATTATGCGACAGCGCATCTGCGGGCCGGGCATGCGTACACAGCAACCGGTGACTATGAACTAGCAGTCACCTACTTTGCGATGGGCTTCCAGCTCGCTGGCAAAATTGAACGCGACGGTTTCTCACTCGCCACGCTCTATCGCGGCAACCGCCTGGCTCAAGATCAGCATTTGGAAGCGTTAGCCGATGCCGCCCTTCGTCAGCCAGAGCAAGGTGGGCTGCTGTTTCTGACAGGACTGATGCTGCACTACGATGGCAAGCCGTTGCAGGCACGTGACTACTTCCGTCGCGCCGCTCAAATGCCCGGCCGTCATCAGCCGTATGCCGCAATGTTTCTGCCACAGGCGGCAGCCCCCAACAACGCGCCGCCGCCCGCTGCCGCGGCCCAGCGGTAAGTCACATGAAATGCCATGCCTGTTGGCTGACCACATACAGCCACAGCATCAGGTTGACGATCGCGTGGGACCAAATCACTGGCCCTAGTCCTAAGTGTCGCGTGCGGCGAAGCAGAATGCACCAAGTAACGCCGCACAAGATTGCTCCTGGCCAGTCGGCGGTGGCGTGCACGAGCATGAACACCACCGTGGAAGCAGCCACACCAAACACGCTTAACTGTCCCAGCGGCGTCGCCGCAAACTCGCGTGCAAATACGGGCGGCTGTTCCGCGGCAGCGGCTCCCCAACGGGTCCGCGCCAATAAGTCACCGATCAGCGGAATGTCTTGGAGTAGCTGGATTATCCCGATGGCCGTCGGCCCCGGCCGGTGAAAACTGCGCAGCAGAAGCGAGCGGTTGAATAGCTCCTCAACGATCGGCACCGCACTGCACATCGCAATCAGGTGCGCGAAGGCCGAAAACCAAAACAACCTGACGTCGTGTTCGTAAAGACGCTCAAAATAGGACGGCTCGCCGTCGGCCAAAGCCGGAAACCAGGTGAGCATTATGCGATTGAGAGCGATCCAGCCGCCGACCAACGCGGCCGACACCGGCAGCACCGCGAGGTGAAACCGGTAGCTCAGCTCTGGCAACAGCGTTCGCCAGCGATGGACGCAGTACAGCACCGCGGCGGTCTGCAACAGCTTGATCGGCACATAGGTCCAAGCTTGCCACTGCCGTGCGTAGAGTGCAATCGATAGCAACAGCATGTAGATCACCCACGGCGCCATTCGCGGGTGCCAAGGATTCTCAGCGGCCCAGGCGTCGCTGCCAAGCACAGGTGGCTCAGCGGGTTCAGTCGGTGCAGTCAATCCAGCTCACTCACTTCCTGGCCACCC
>CALELC010000157.1 GCA_937904535.1 uncultured Planctomycetaceae bacterium | reverse complement strand
CGCTGTCCCTATGATTCCGATCGATTTGTCTGGCCGAGTGGCGATCGTTACTGGTGGTATCCAAGGACTTGGCAAGGCAACCGCGGAATTGCTGCTGCGTGCCGGTGCGTCGGTGGCAGTCAATTACTTCGATGATGAGGCGGGAGTGAGCCGCCAGCGTGCCGAAGAAGTTGCCAGCCAATGGGGCGACTCGGCCCTCGTCATGGCGGCGGACGTCTGCGACCGACAGGCGATGTTGCAATTTTTCTCTGCCGTGCAGGCCAAGTTCGGCCGGATTGATATCCTCGTCAACAACGCCGCGATTCTCCGCGATCGCACCGTCAAAAAGCTGACCGACGATGAATGGAATGCGGTCGTGGAAACGAATCTCTCGGCAGTGTTTCGCGTCAGCCAAGCGGCGCTGCCGTACCTGCAGGACGGTGGCCGGATCATCAATATGGCGTCGATCTCTGGCGTGGTCGGTTTCTTCGGCCAGGCCAATTATGCCTCGGCCAAGGCGGGCGTGATGGCGCTGACCAAAGTGCTCAGCCGCGAACTCGCAGCCCGGCGGATCAACGTCAATGCCGTGGCCCCCGGAGTGGTCCTGACCGAAATGGGGGCCTCGATTCCCGAAGCGGCTCGGCAGCAGATGCTGACCCAGATCCCACTGGCGCGTTTCGGCGAACCAGAAGAAATCGCTTCGGTCATCCTGTTTCTGTGCAGCGACCTGTCGTCCTACGTCACCGGCCAGACGTTACATGTCAACGGAGGTTGGTGGGCATGAGCAGCGATGCCTTGCTAACACACCAAACGCTGGCGCCCGCACCACTGGATGCCAAGCTGTGTTCGGCGGAGGAAGCGGTCAACGCGATCGCGAGTGGAACGACGATAGCCTGTGGCGGCTTTGTCGGTGCGGGGCACCCTGAAGCCATCACTGCGGCGCTGGAACATCGGTTTTTAACCGAGCAGTTGCCGCAGGATTTGACGCTGCTGTATGCAGCCGGCCAGGGCGACGGCAAGTCGCGTGGGCTCAACCATCTGGCGCATGCGGGCCTGCTGCGCCGCGTCATCGGTGGACACTGGGGGCTCTGTCCTCGGCTCGGTCAGCTGGCCTTAAGCGGCGAAATCGAAGCTTATAACTTTCCTCAAGGAGTGATCTGTCATCTGCTCCGCGACATCGCCGCGGGTCGGCCAGGAGCGATCACGCAGGTCGGGCTCGGCACGTTTATCGATCCCGAGCAAGGCGGTGGGCGGCTCAACGCACGCACGACCGAGGAACTGGTCGAACGCGTCACGCTGCGAAACCAGACGTGGCTGCTGTATCACGCGTTTCCCATTCATGTGGGGCTGATTCGCGCCACCGCTGCCGATCCCTTCGGCAATTTGGTGATGGACGAAGAAGGGGTGATCGGTGACATCTTGCCGATTGCCCAAGCGGCTCACAATCACAGTGGGCTGGTGATTGCGCAGGTGAGCCGGATCCTGAGCGAGCCTGCGCCCCCACAGCAGGTGCGCGTCCCTGGCCGGCTGGTCACGCACGTCGTCGTCGCTCAGCCGCAGGATCACTGGCAAACATTTGCGGAGACTTTCAATCCCGCCTACTGCTCAGCCGCCAGCCCACCGCAGGCCCAGGCCGAATCGGAGGCCGCCGGCGCAGCACCTATTTGCCGGCGCTACGATGCGCGGCAAGTGATTGCGCTGCGCGCCTGTGACGAACTACAGCCCGGGGCGATCGCCAATTTAGGCATCGGACTCCCCGAAGGGATCGCTATCGCTGCCTCGCAGCGCGGACTGCTGGCCGACGTCACGCTGACCGTTGAAAGCGGCCCGATCGGCGGCGTGCCTTCCGGAGGATTAAGCTTTGGCACCGCGACCCATCCTCAAGCGATCATCGATCAGCCCGCACAGTTCGATTTTTATGATGGCGGTGGACTCGATTTCGCCGCTCTGGGCGCCGCACAAGTTGACCAACATGGCAACGTGAACGTCTCTCGGTTTGGCAATCGCTTCACCGGTGTCGGCGGCTTCATCAATATCTCATCTCACGCACGACGCGTTGTCTTTTGCGGCACGCTGACCACCGACGGGCTCGAAATTGCATATGAGGACGGTGAGCTGCGAATTGTGCGTGAAGGTCGAGTCGCCAAGTTCGTTCAACAAGTCGAACAGGTATCCTTCAGTGGGCCGGTGGCGCGACAGGCTGGTCGAAATGTCCTCTTTGTGACCGAGCGGGCTGTGTTTCGTCTTCAGCGCGAGGGCCTCGAATTGATTGAAGTCGCACCTGGAATCGACATCCAGCGTGATGTTGTCGAACAGATGGAGTTCGTGCCTATCATTCGCTCGGTCGGACGTATGCCCATTCGCACCCCCGATGTCCTATGAACCGAGTGGTCATTGTTGACGCCAAACGAACACCGTTTGGCCGCTTTCGCGGAGCACTGGCCACACAATCGCCCGTTGATCTGGCGGTCGCAGCGGCCGAGGCGATGCTGACACCAATCAACCGCTCACTGGTCGATCAGGTGATCCTCGGCAGCGTGCTCTCGGCGGGGCAGGGGATGAACATAGCACGGCAAGTCGCCGTCAAGCTCCAACTTCCGCTCCGCACGCCGGCGTGGAGCGTCAACATGATGTGCGGCTCCGGTCTGCAATCGGCACTGGCAGCCGTCACTGCAATTCGCGCCGGCGAGGCACGCGTGGTCCTCGCTGGCGGTACCGAATCGATGTCTCAAGCCCCACTGCTCATCGCGCGGCCGGGCAAAGGACAAGCCCCCGATGCCACAGCCGCCGTGGACTGCATGCAACGCGACGGCTTGGTCGATAGCTTCAGCGACCGCCACATGGGTTGGCAAGCCGAGGACCTGGCGACCCGTTTTCAAATCTCGCGGCACACCCAAGACGCCTTTGCCTACCGGAGTCAACAACTCTGCGCCGCAGCTCAAACCGCCGGACGCTTTGCGGATGAACTGGTACCGCTTGCAGACCTGATTGCCGATCAGCATCCGCGTCCAGAAGTCTCTCGCGCTGACCTAGCCGCCTTGCAACCGGTATTCGATCCTGCTGGCTCCGTGACCGCCGGCAATGCTTCTGGAGTCAACGATGGCGCGGCGGTTGTGCTACTGGCGGAGCGTGAGTTTGCCCTTGCGCACGGTTGGCCGGTGCTAGCCGAATGGGTCGCAGGCGTGGTCGTGGGAGTCGATCCGCAGGAAATGGGCCTGGGCCCGGTTGAAGCGATTAAAGCCCTGCTGAAACGAACGGGCCGCCAGTGGGAGTCGATCGATACTCTGGAAATCAACGAAGCCTTCGCCGCACAGACTCTGGCCTGCCTCGACCAACTCGGCCTGTCGATTGACATGGCGACAGTCAATCAGCACGTAACATCGCCCAGCGGTCACCAACTCAAGTTCAACAGTGACGGTGGTGCCATCGCGATCGGTCATCCGCTGGCGGCCAGCGGCGGGCGGGTGCTAGGGCACCTCGCCTGGAAGCTCGCTCGCGGTGAATCGCGTTCCGCCATCGGGTCGCTCTGTATCGGCGGCGGCATGGGCATCGCCGCTCTGCTAAAAGCTGCCAGTTAAAAAAACACAGCGAACATCTTTCGCTGATTTGGGGACACACACCGAGGCGGCCTCGGGATCGAGCGTGATGCTCAAAAGGAACCGAACGCCGTTCCCAGCGCGAGCACGGTTAACGTGCCGACGAGCGGGCAAAGCACAGTCACCACGCCAATGTCGAGATACCCTTGGCGATGGGTAACGCCACAAATCAGCAGTAAGGTAATCACAGCACCATTATGTGGCAAACTGTCTAGGCCGCCACAGGACATCGAAGCGACGCGATGCAAAAGCTCCGGGTTAATGCCGGCTGCGAGGCCGCGCTGGTAGTAGGTTTCTCCAAACGCCTGCAACGCAATGCCCAAGCCACCGGATGCGGAACCGGTCATCGCTGCGAGTGAGTTGACTGCTACCGCTTGGGAGATCAAGGGATTGCCCGGCGCGATCCCCATCACAAATTCTTTAAGGATCGCAAACCCCGCTAAGGCCTTGATCGTATTTCCATAACCAAACTCACAAGCGGTGTTGAACAGCGGTATCAGCGATGCGTTCGCTCCAGCCGCTAGCGACTGTTTTAGTTTTCCAAACGAGCGAAAGTGCAGTACGATCGTGATGAGCAGGGTGATAAATAGTGAAAGAATCGTCGCCCACGTCCCCAATACTTGATTGAGCTGAGTCCCACCAAACCGCTCCTCAGCCAAATAGTCGGCGTCCCATTTCGGGATCACATACTGAGCAAACAGGAGGTTCAAACCGATTGCACAAAGGATTGGCAGAAATGCGCTCCAGGCCGCTGGCAACATCGCTCCGTTAGCAGCGGAACCGCCATCGACCGCATGCTGTTCGCCGGTGTCCGTCGTGCGTTCCTCACCGGCTAGCACCGGCCCGAAACCTTCACCTTGGTTCCGCGCCCTCGCCACGCGAGCGTTCAGCCACAACATGCCGAGCACAAACATCACGGCCCCACCGATACATCCTAGACCTGGCGCCGCAAAAGCATTGGTGCGGAAAAACGGCATCGGGATCTGATTCTGAATTTGAATCGTCCCCGGCAAGGCGGTCATCGTATAGGTAAAGGATCCCAGCGCGATTGCTCCCGGGATCAGCCGGCGCGGTAAATCTGCCTGACGAAAGAGCGACCGAGCCAGTGGAAAAACGGCGAACACGACCACAAAGAGAGAGACCCCACCGTAAGTCAGGATGCTGCAGCTGACCACGATCGCCAATACTGTTCGCTGGACTCCAACCGCCTTGATCACCACCTCCGCAATCTTGGCTGCGGCGCCGGAGTCTTCCATCAGCTTCCCAAACAATGCCCCAAGTAGAAACAGCGGAAAAAAGTTTTTGACGAACTCTCCCACGCTCCCCATGAAAATCTGGGTATAGGTCGCCAACAGCGGCAAGTTGCCATCGAGCGTCACAGCCAACAGGGCGCAGAGCGGTGCCAGCACCAGCACACTGACGCCGCAATAAGCCAAATAGATCAACAGCAGCAGCGACAAGACGATGCCGGCGACGTCCATAATCTTCTCTCCATCAGCGCATGAAGGCCGAGCTCCCCCGGAACAACATACGCGACCTCATGTCTCTCTATCGAGTAATGGCTGGATGCGCGACGGCTCAGGCCCGACGGGATGCGGTCCAATTCAAAGGATGTGCAACGCGTTGTGATTTTGATTCGCTCGATAGCCAACTGGTGCATCACCGCGGTGGCCATTTCCAGGTTGGCAAATCCCAGCGGTCGACACCAGCCAGCGTCGTGGCTCCAAACGCTTTCTCAAGTTGGTGATGAACGCACTGATCACACGCCTGCAATTCTTCGATCAGCGGCCGAGCATGCGAGACCACAAGCAGCTGCTGTTGCTCCGCATAGCGTGCAATCAGCCGGGCCAGCGCCGGTAGCAGATCGGGATGCAAGCTGGTTTCAGGCTCGTTGAGTACCATCAGCGATGGGGGCCGCGGGGTCAACAACGCAGCCACCAGTAATAAATATCGCAACGTGCCGTCGGATAATTCGGCGGCCCCTAGCGGCCGGAGCATACCCGGCTGCCGCAGTCCTAAGCTGAGCCGCCCATCGTACTGTTGGATCTCGAGCTCGGACCCAGGAAACGCGTCGGCGACCGCCTCATCGAGATCAGCCCCACCGCCGGTCTCACGGATTGTCTGCAGGGCTGCGGCGAGGTCGCTGCCATCTCCAGCCATCACTGGCGTGTAGGTACCGACCTCCGCGCGCCGCGCCGGAGCATCAGCATCGGTACGGATGTGATCGTAGAACCGCCAGGAGCGAATCAGATCGCGCAGCAGCACCAACTCAGGAGCGTTATGCGGGTCAACGTACTCGGCCAACATACTCGCGTGATTGGGCAACTGAACGGCCACGTCTTCCCACTTGCCCGACGCGTTGCGATTCCGCAGTGTGCTGCCGCGCCGATCGGTCGTGAGCGTCGAAGGCTGCATCCGGTAGCCTTGCCACAAGCACTCGCGTTTGATCACCGGATCACGATCAAACAGCGATCCAAACGGGACCGGTAGCCCCAGATCGATCGTGTAGCTGAAAGCATCGCTAGTGAAGCCCAGCCGCAGGCTGACCGGTTTCTTGCGAAGCTGGCCCTGCACCGGAATCTGGCCGCTCTGCATCTCGCGGGTGAGCACTTCGGGACCTGCCCAGAGCGTCGACTGCAGCCCGCCCTCGCGGGCCAGCGACTGGATCAACTGGCCGCGGGCAGTCTCCGCCAGCAGCCGCAGCGTCCGATAGATACTCGACTTGCCGCTGCCGTTGGGGCCAGTGATCAGGTTCAGTTGCCCCAGCGGCAGGACCAGCTGTTGGAGCGAGCGATAACCAGCAACGGCCAGCGTATGCAGCATGCCTGAGACAATCAAAAGTAGGGGGCGCACATCAACGCCCACCAGCATACCCGCCTCCCATCCGCCCAAAAGACAGGAGCCGGACAATAAAGCATCCTGCCTGAACTGCTCATTCCAACCATCACATCCGACGCCGCTTGTACAAAGACATCATTCCACTCGCTCATTCACTCAGGCTGCCTTTGACTCTTCGCGGCTTCGCGTGCCCACTTGACTCACGCGAAGCCGCGAAGAGCGCGAAGTTTAATAACGGCTAATTCCCCACCTCCTGCTCCCTTTAGAAAAATGAGCCGGATGGCAATACGTCCCAGTTGATTAGCGTTTCCCCCTCAGCAAACCCGATGCTGCCAATACCAAAACATCGTTCAGGTCGCTCATTCACTCAGGCCGCCTTTCACCCTTCGCGATCTTCGCGGCTTCGCGTGCCCACTTGACTCACGCGAAGCCGCGAAGAGCGCGAAG
>CALELC010000156.1 GCA_937904535.1 uncultured Planctomycetaceae bacterium | reverse complement strand
GCAGGTCGAGCTGATCGCGGCGTGTCGGGTCGATCAACTCATACCGCTCGCTCAGTGTGGTACCACTGCGCCGGGAACTCATGCGGCGAATCGCATCCTCCGCCCAACTGCGCAGCAACTCTTCGCGGAGCATTTCGATGCTCGAGGCGGCCGCGAGGAAATCGCCAATTTCGCGACTGAGCACCGACTCGATGATCCACAGTTCTTCGCCGACCAGCGGGCCTTGAATCTGTTCCAACAGCGGTTGAAAGTCACGGAACGTCGGTGCGGTGAAATCGATCCTTGGTTGTGGCAACGGCGGCGGTCGGTTGGAGACGGTGCCCGCGTCGGAATCACGTCGGCTGGGATTATCGTCGTGTGACGCAGGACCGAATTCCCGAGCCTCGAACAGCCGCCTCAGGAAAAACGCTTCCATCCGCGGATCCATGGATTGATGCTCGGTGCCGAACGATTTAAGGGTGATTTGCGGCACCGTCGTCCCTTCGAGCTGCAATGAATTGATCCGCAGTCGTGCGATCTGCCGCAAAGCCTGATAGATGGTTTCAAAATCGTCATCGCTCAGCATTCGCGAAGTCTGCTGAGTCCACTGCCGCGTGGTCCGTTGGATCGCGTCGGCAATCGCAGTCCGACGCCGCTGCGGATCGGGACTGGCGATCGCATCCTTTTCAACCGGAGGAAGCGTCTGACGCCAATGCGCAAAGCGAGCCATCGTTGCCAACAAGGTTTCAGCGTCGGGCTCCGCAGCGACTCCCTTGGCGACATCGATCACAGCCTGCTTTTGAGGCTCGCCCAGTTGCTCAAACCGTTGCCATGCATCGATGACCTCCTGTTGGTCCTCGATGGGGAGATCGGGAAGCATTTGCTGCCGTTGTTCGGGCGATGCCTGCCTGACCGCCCGCTGCAGATCAAAATTCCATTCACCGAGCTGATCAGCAATCGCGACGGCTTGCTGCCACTGGGGCATCTCCATCAGAAAGCGCATCAACTCCAAATCGCTGGCGTGCAGGTAGGCATCGACATGCATCGCGACCGGCAGTTGCCGCAGTTGCCTTTGAAACCGCAGATGATCGGCAACCCGCGCCGCCGCGGCCCCGACCACCAAGCCGATCAGCGACAACAAGAATACCCACACCGCCTTTGACGACCTCCAGCGCCGCAGCCCATGGATCCGCTGATACTGCCCGGATGCATCCCGGTGGCCCTGTCCGGTGGCCTCAATCGCGGCCATCCGCAACGTTGACTCGAGAAGTACCGGACTGGGCGTGGCCAGCGGTAAGTCGTCGAGCAGGTCCCAGCCCTCTTGCAAGGTCCGCATGCGGTCCCGCAAGTTGGCGTCCCGGCCCAGCTGCACCTCCAGTTCTTTGCGTTCCTCAGGATCCAACTCACCGTCAAGATAGGCGACGAGGCGTTCGTCCAACTCGTCGATGGGTGAATCGTCGCTCAGGGTGCCGCTGATTCGGCCGCCATTACTGGGATTCATTTGCTTGACCTTCGACCGGTTCAATGTATTCGGCCAGCGCTTCTTTCAGATTGACCCGAGCGCGGCTCAGCAGTGACTTAACCGCCTTCGATGTCAGCCCCATCGCCTCAGCGATTTCGACATAACTCATATTTTCAAATCGCGACAGCATCAGCGCCATGCGTTGCCGTTCGCCGAGCGACTCGACGGCCTTGCGAACCATCAGCGCCCGTTCCTCGCCTTCGACCACTCGAGCTGGCATCAACGAACTGGCGTCGAGTGCCATTCCTGCCATCAGGTTCGGCTGCGAGTCTTCGGCAGTCTGACGCGTGTCCGCCTCATTCACCTCCCGGCGCCGGCCGTGAGTGCGAGCCGCATTTCGCGCGACGTTGCCAGCAATGGTGAACAGCCAAGTCGAAAACTTTGCGCCCGGCTCATACTTAGCCCGGGAGCGGTAAATCCGCAAAAATACTTCTTGCGTCAAATCCTCGGCGAGTTCGGGACTCGGTCCAATATGGTGAAACAGTCGCACGAGCCGCCCTTGATAGCGCCGTACCAATTCTTCAAACGCCCCCGCATCGTCGTCGCGCACGCGCAGCATCAACCGCACGTCGGGATCAGACTGCTGATAACGCATCGCGGTTGACGGGCTGACAGACAAAACGACTCCGAAATCTGGCTAAGGTTGGGGGCTCCGAGTTTTCTGAGTCGTATTCTAAAAGAATCAACCCGCCAAAGATCCCAGGGTTCCGCAGGAATGCACCGGCTGAGCCGCAGGAGGGTAGCCGGCGATCATTTTCCAATACAAAACCGCGAGAACACACGGTCGAGAATATCATCGGTGTAGATCTCGCCAGTGATTTCGCCGATGGCCGACAGAGCCAATCGGATTTCGCTGGCTACCCACTCATGTCCACTTTGACGGGTGATCATCTCTTCCGCGGATTGCAAGGCGTCTACCGCCCGGGTGATTGTATCTCGGCACCGCGCCGCCGTGGCGGGCACTCCCAGTTCAGCCGATACGATCTGCGCATCCAGTTCCACCACGATCTGTTGCCGAAGTGAGTCGAGTCCCAGCCCCGTTACGGCACTGGTCACCAACCATCCCACGCGGCGTAATTCGTCGCACTCCGCTGCGCTGGCAAGGTCGCACTGCGTTGCTACAGCGATCACCGGTCCCAGCGCCACACTGCCGGTCTGCTCGAGGTGCGGCGGCTGGCGATCGCCGCCGCGAGGAACGCACAATAGCGTCACCGCCGCGGACTTCTGACTCTCACGCGCCGCCGACTGACTTAGGCGCGTGATCTCGTCGCGTTCCTGCTCCAGTCCCGCCGTGTCGATCAAACGGACCGGATGCCCGTCGATCGTGGTTTCGCGCCACAGCACATCGCGCGTCGTGCCGGCGCGGCCACTCACCAAGGCGACCTCCTCACCGACCAACGCATTGAGCAAGCTGCTTTTTCCTGCATTTGGTACGCCGCGGAGCACCACGTCGCTGATCGCGGTTCCGCGGTGCCGTGCAGACATCTGCTTGCCCGCTGCCTCCATCACCTCAATCGCTCGCCGCAGCCCAGCAGCGACCGTCTCATCGTCAATGAAGTGAATGTCTTCCTCAACGAAGTCGAGGCCCGCCTCGAGGTCCGCCAACAGGTTGAGCAGGTCGTCGCGAACTTGGCGAAGCGGCTGGGAAACGTTGCCCGCCAACTGCGACAGCGCGATGTCGAGCTGCTCGCGACTGGCCGCGTCGATTACGCCGAGCACCGCTTCGGCCTGCGGCAGGTCCATCCGCCCGGCCAAGAAGGCGCTCATCGTAAACTCACCGG
>CALELC010000155.1 GCA_937904535.1 uncultured Planctomycetaceae bacterium | reverse complement strand
CGGCGGGTTCGAGATCACAACGCCGGTCGCAGCCAGTAATTCCCGAACCAGTTGATCGTACGGGGTGTTAGCGAGCAAATTGTCGCGAATCCAGGCGAAAAAAGCGAAATTGGAAGTCAAATCGCTCACGCTGTCACGGCGGTTTTTCAGCAGCGCCGTCCACTTGCTGGCGAAGAAATCGGCGTACTCCGGGCTGCGCAGCAGGGCCTCAATGACCTGTTCACGCTTATCAGCCGCATCGCTGGCAATGAACGACTCCGCTTCAGCTTGTGTGGGAAGACGACCAGCGATGTCTAAAGACACCCGTCGCAGAAACGTCGCGTCGTCGCACAGCGGCGACGGCGGAATACCGATTTCCTGGAGGTTTGCAAAAACATGGTCGTCCACGAAGCCTTTCGATTCCGGCAATTCGTCGACGCTTGCCCCTAACGGCACCGAGGCATTGAATACCGCGACCTGGCCCTGGTAACGCACCATGATGGCGACTTTGCCGGGAATCTCATGCACTTGCACGAGTCCGGTTTCACTGACTTCTGCCATCGCGGTGTCATTGGACTCATACAATGCCCAAGAGGTGACATCGCGGCGGCTGCCATCGACATAATGTGCCCAAGCTTGTAATGGTTGCTGAGCCTGTGGCTGGATGGTTCCGCGACTAGGTACGACTTCAATTCGCTCAAGCCGTGGGGCGGACTCTCCATCCCAAGTCGCCCCCTGAGCAATCCAGTCCCGCAGCAGTGCGTATCCCTCGGAGTCTTTGGGCAGTCGCGGACCGCCACCATGAGCGACGTCACCCGAGGCTTTTAAAAGCAGCAAACTCTGTTCGGGCACAGCAGGAAACAGTCGCCGACCGCGTGCCTCATTGACCAGCCCACGATAATCGGCAAGCGGCTCAAAGCCGAGTAACGACAACTGAAAGCCGTTTTGCCCATTGCCCGCTTTGGCATGACAGACTCCGGCACTACATCCGGCCTTCGTGAGAATGGGGACAACCTCGTTGACGAAGCTGACCGCTGTGCCTGCCCCATCCGCAGCCTGAACATCTGAACCGGTGATTAAGACTGCCAACAGCCAGCCGAGCAGCAGCCGACAAACGTGAAAACCGTGGGCGGATCGAGGTGCATAGGCCATCTTGGTATCGCCTAGAGCAGCGGGGTGGGAGGTGAAGTCGGTCGACGTCACAGGTGGGGGCAAGCATCCGCCAGGTGCGAGCGGCGTGCATCATAAGGCAAGTTGCCGCGAAAGTGAAACAAAATCTTTCACAAAATGGATTGAGGGTCTTCCGCTGCCGCCGCGACGTCACCATGGCGGTGCGACATCCTCGCAGAAGCCCCGTGAACGCTGACACGATATGATGAATCACACGTTTAACTGTCCGCCGCGGTGCTTGTTCCGATCAGGATCGCTTTGTCAAAACGCCTACACCTAACGGTCGCCGATTACGCCGTGGTCGCGCTCTGTCCAGCGCTGATCGTGTTGCTGCTATCTAGCCTCGTGTACTTCGTCGTGCTGTGTGTCTATCACGGCCAGTATTCCAGTCGCTTGGGATACATCTGGTTCATGTTTATCCTGGGCGCCGTAGGAATTGCGAGGATCTCGATCGAACAAAGCCGAGGTTATGCGACTGGATATGCCGCCGTGCTGGGCTTAGCCACGGTGATGGTGTTGTCGAGGTTTCAAACTTTGAGCGGTGCCGCGGCCGCACTCACACCGCTGGTCAATGTGCTGCTGATCGCGACGGTTTGGCTGCTTGCCGACCGGATCACCTACGACTGCACCCTGATCGATGAAGACCAAGATGCGAGCGGCCAGGGACTCCTCGATGGCTTGTCGTCGCGAACGACCGACATCTCCGGTACGGTGGCAACCGTCGCGACGGCAAGTCCCGCGAAGCGCCGGCGACGTGGGCATCAACCTGGTCGAACGGTGCTGTGGCTGACGGCTGCAGCGCTGCCCCTGTTTGGCATCGGCCAGTTCTTGTTGCGGTCCGACGCACAACTGCTCCGATCAGCAATGGTGTCGCTGGCGCTGTACCTATTCGCAACCCTGTCATTGTTGGTCGCCACCAGCTTTCTCGGCATCCGGCGGTACCTGCGACAACGTGACGTCGATATGCCGGCGAACGTCTCGGCTGCGTGGCTAGGGGGCGGCGTGCTCATGACGGCGATCATCCTGACGCTCTGTTTTGTGCTGCCGCAGCCGGGACGCATGCTTGCCCAATTGGCTCTTCCAGCAGTGTTTGAGTCTGCCGATTGGCTGTCCCCAAGCCGTTTTGGCTGGGGCAACGAAGGGGCGAAGCCGAGCGCCGGCGATTCAGCTCCCGGAGCTTCACGCGGCGAAGCCGATCAACCTGCACCCGGAAGTGGGCAGCCAGCAAGTGGACACCAAGCAACTGGCCAAAGGGACGGGCAGCAAAGCGGCGGCCAGCCTGAAGCCCAGGGGTCCGGCGAACAGACAGGTGGCGATCAACCAGGCGGCCAGAGCAGCGGCGATCAATCGGGCGGCCAGAGCAGCAGCGGACAACCAGGCGGCCAGAGCAGCAGCGGGCAAGCGAGTAGCGAGACTTCCTCCGGGACAGACAATCAGTCATCGACGAGCAACTCACCACCGCCGCAATCATCCGGCTCGGACTCATCACAATCGCCGTCCGCATCTCAAACCCGTGATGCGGGGTCAGCATCTCAGCAAGATCAGTCCAGTGGTGAGCGCAGGGACAGTCAGGGTGCGAACGAGTCGACGTCGAGTTCTAGCGAGCAGCAAGCCGCTGATTCACAGGCGGCTCAATCAGCATCGTCGCAGTCGTCAACTCCAGCACAACCGACGCCGTCAGCTTCACGCTCATCTCCGCTGAGCCAGTATCTACCGTCGCTCAGCGGCATCATCAAACTGCTGATCTATCTGGTGCTGTTCGCGATCCTGGCGGTATTTCTGTGGATCAACCGCGCGGCGATCGCTGATTTTTGGCGACAACTACTGGCTTGGTTGGCCGGTCGAGGCCCTGCACCGACGGTCGCAGCGGCCACACCCCCACCCGATTCATTCGAACTCCCGCCCCGGCCCTTTTCCTCTTTTTCCAATCCACTGCACAGCGGCGCCGACCCACGCCGTGCCGTCGTGGAAACTTTTCAAGCCGCCGAAGCGTGGTACCGTGAACAGGGACAGCCGCGCAAGATCGACGAAACGCCCCACGAATACGCGCTCCGGCTCCACGGCATTGAAGCTGCGGACCGACAGGCGTTGCTGCGGTTGACCGATGCCTACAACCGGATCGTGTATGGCGGCGGCGGAGCCAGCCAGCGTGATCTGCAAAGTGTGCAAGCGGTGTGGCAGTCGTTTAAGGTGAGGGAACCACTTCAAGCGTGATCGGCTGACTGGTCAGCCCACCGTCGACGTTGCCGGTCAGGAAAAATTGCCGCTTCCCGAGTTCGGCAATGGAATCGGCAGTGATGAAGAACTGCCGCTCCGATTCGTTCTGGCGGATCAATAGCCCGTTGAGGCCAATGTTGTCGACGTACACGCCGTGCGGCAGATTGCGTCCAGACGTTTCGTTGCCCAGCGATACTTCGTTTTGAAATCCCTCCTGACGATCCGCTCGCACCCGCAGCGAAATCGTCTGCCCGCGCTGGATCGTGACCACTGAATCAGCGTTGAATGCGGATGCATTGTCGTCCCCGTCGGGATAGATCGCCAGCGTCACTTTGCCTCGGTCGGCTAACTTCAGCGGTCCAATTTCACCGGCCCGCCGCTCCACGCGTCGACCATTGATCATCGCGGAAGCGGTGATCGTCGGTTTCACCTCACCCTCCCAGGCGGCCATCTCCTCGGCGGCCCAGATGTTGGCGGTCGCAAACTGCTGCCCCTGCTGGACAGTGAGCGGGAAATTGCTTCGCAGTCCCGGCGGGAGCCCCTCGATTTCAAACTTGATCGCGCCGTCAAACTCATCGATGCGATCGGCACGAACCAAGAACTCACGGCCGCTGCCCCGCCGCAATTCAGTTTGCATCGGACCAACAGTCGGAGTGAAGCTTGGCGCTGCCCCGCGAAGTCGCAGGCGGTACCGGTATTCCTCGCCGCCTTCACCCCGGACATCGCGCAGCCGAATCAGATAACGGCCATCACGCGGAGCTTTGAATTGAAGGTAGCTATCGCGGCCGCGTGATTGCGTCGGCTCGTCGTCATTCAGATAGTTGATGTCGAACACCGGCAGCCCATTCGTCAACGGCTGTTCGCCCTCAGCCAGCGGCCGGACGATGTAAGCCGGTTCACCAAGCGCGTGCACAGTACCGGTCGTACCGAAGTAGGTCCAGCGGCTACCGGTGCCTGGAAACACATCAAAGCCAGAGTCGGCGCCACGAGGGTAGAGCCAAAACCGCGTGACCTCACCCGAAGCGTAGAGGTATTCGCCCAGTTTCATCTCTTCCCAAGCAAACAGGCGAAAGTCATTCGTTTGCCGGCTGTCTTTGCCGCGGAACGTGAAATAGGAGTCGCGCACCGCTTGCAGTCGTGCGCGGATGATCGGGGCCGCCGACGCGTCGCGAATCTCGATCACGCTGTCCAAGCGACTCTCCAGTCCCGAGGTGTCCGTTTCGATTACCCACTGCTCTCCGCGGTAGGCCTGAAAAGCGAACCATTTTTCCTCGCCCGGCTCCGCAATCGTGCCTGTGATTTCCGCCCCGCGCGGCAAGTCGAGCGCTGCGTCGCTACGGCTACTGGCTGCCGCTCCTTGTGTTGCACGGAGGGCCATTTCCTCCAACACCATTGGTGTCCCCGTATCAACAAACACATCCGGGACCGACTGGATCGCTCCGGCGGACGTCGAAGAACTTTCAATCTCCGCCTGCAGATCCCGGCGCGCGAGACTGCCGCTGAGCAGCGAGATCAGCACGTGCGAGCCGTCCGCAGCCACCGTCAGATCGGTCGCAGCCGCTTCCAGTGGCGGCAGGGTGGCCACCGGCGCCCAATCGCTCGTCGAGAGCAACTTCACGTTTCCGCTGTGAGCTACGACGACCGCCGACGAACCATCAGGAGTGAGCGTCAGGTGTGTCAGCGGTGATTCGTCGAGGAATCGCGACGCGACAATCGGGTTCGTCTGCTCGCTCGTGATCGAGACCAATCGCCACACTCGCAGGCGATTGTCGGCACTGCCGGCAAGCACCCATTGACCATCTGCGGTGATTGCCACGGTCAAAACTTCACCGGTAGGCTGACTCATCGTGTCGAGGCGACGCCCGGTCGCGACCTGCCAAACCTTCACGGTTTCATCCGCACTCCCGCTGATCAACACCTGGCCATCGGGTGAAAATGCTAGCGCGAACACGGCCCCATTGTGCCCGTCGAAGCTACGGATCAGTTTGCCGCTGACAGCATCCCAGAGGAGGATCTTGTGATCGTAACCCGCCGTTGCGACCAGGCGCTCATCGGGTGAAAAAATGGCGACCTGCACATCGTCTTTGTGACCGACCATTTCGCTCCGCAGTTCACCCGACGTCAGGTCATAGATCGCGGCCCGTCCATACAGGCCGGTCACGCCCGACGCGACCAACAACTGCTGGCCATCGCGGCTGAACTGCAACGAATGAATTTTCCCCGGCTGCGGTAACTTGCCAATCGTCGTACCGTCCGCTGCGGTCAGTTCGACTTCGCCAAAGCGACCAATCGCGCGGACGTCAGCGGTGCTGGCCAGTGCCGTGATCGGCAATGGCTGATGCGTTGCGCGGTCGATCTTGGGTACGCGCAACTCACGCCGGGGCGGCGTACCTGCGGGACCGTGAGCGCCTTGCTCGATCCACGCCTCCAGCGTCGCTTGTTCCTCTTCAGTCAACTTGCCGGCGCCGTCGGGCGGCATCTTCGGCTCGATTTTTCCTGCCGCCATCAATAGCATTCGGCTACTATTTGCCACGCCGGGGGTAAGCGCCGGCCCCGAGTCGCCCCCGCGCAGCAGGTCAGCCACCGTCTCCATGACCAAACCGCCTTGTTGCTCATCCGCGGAATGGCAGGCGATACAGTGGGTCTCCAGAATGGGCCGCACATCACGCTCGAAATCGACTGGCTCTGCTGCAGACAATGACGCCGCACAAAGAACTCCGATCGACCACCCCAGCGCTCGTCCAGCAACGCATTGGAAGCGACAGATTCGCATAACAAACTACAACGATGACAAGGTGCTTCGAAATCGATTTGACGCACAGCGCGCCATCCGATCGCTCAATGATTGAATGTGAACTCGGTACTCGCTAAGACGCTCCAGAAAACATCCTCAATTGCTTGTCGGCGCTCATCGCCATACTCGGCCAGCACCTCCAGCAATTGTTTCGTTTCGGTTTCGCTTGGAGGCCGCGACAACGCAGTCAGAAACAGACGCTCAATAATTTCTTCACTGGGCAACCCTTGTTCGATCCACTGGGCAATCGTGCCCGCAGGATCGGCAAGCTTCGGGTTGAGTGTTTCACCATTGGACAGATGGAGCACCTGGACCATGCTTGGCTCGGAACTTCGCTCACACTCGCACGTGATTTCTCGAGTATTGCGACCAAAGGTTTTGAGGAAGTAGGAACTGACTGCGGAATCGTAAAGCTCAATCGCTCGGGTACCGCGAGGATAAAAGGCGGTCTTCTGCGAATCAGCTCCGGGAAAAGCGATGGTGCTGAAGTCATTCGAGGTTTGCAGCACCTGATCGATGCAATCCAACAGGACTTCGGCCATCAATCGCCGGGGGTAATACCGCGTGTGATACTTCGTATCGTCAGCGTTTTCCGGCAGCGGCTCACTGCTGCGAGCATACGTTTCGCTTTCCAGAATCGTGCGGATCAGTTGCTTCAAATCAAATTGCCGCTCGATCAAATGTTGCGCGGTGGCCTCCAGCAGCGGCTCATTGGAAGCCGGATTACTCAGCCGCAGATCATCGACCGATTCGACCAATCCGCGACCAAAGAAGTTGGCCCAAATGCGATTGGTTATGGCGCGGGTAAAGTAGGGATTTTCAGGACTGGTCATCCACTGCGCAATCGCGTCGCGGCGATCGCCGGGGGCATCGAAATCGATTGGCTCGGCGTCCAGCGGCGCCGGCGGCTGCGGCTTCCCTTGTCCAGGCTGCAGCAATTCACCGGACTGCGAAACGTACAAGGTCCGAATGCCGTCTCCGTTCCGCGGTTCTCCTCCCCAGCCTTTCGCACGCACACGGGCGAAGAGATTGGCCATCGCGTAATACTGGTCATTGGTCCATTTCTCGAGCGGATGGTTGTGGCATTTGGCGCACCCAATCGACAGCCCCAAAAACGCCTGGCTGGCGTTTTCCGTCATCTCTTCAGGGCTCTGATGAATCGCGTAGAAATTGGTTGCCCCGTTATCGCGGGCATCGCCGGTTGCCGTTAGAACTTCACGGACGATCTGATCCCAGGGACGATTTTCGCGGACCGCCTGCTGCACCCACTTATAGAATGATTCAACCGCGATCGGCCTCAGCTTGGTGCCATTGATCAGTAGCAGATCGCTCCATTTATAAGCCCAATAGTCGACATAGTCTTCGCTCGCCAACAACCGGTCAATCAATCGGCTACGACTACCCGGCTCGTCATCGGCTAAGTATTCCTGTGTTTCTGCCACCGTCGGCAACCGGCCGAGCGTGTCGATCGTTGCCCGCCGGATGTAGGTGGCTTTGTCAGCCGGTGGGCTGGGCAATAATCGCAAAGTTTTTAATTGCGCCAGATTCAAGTCATCGATAAAGTTGCGACGCGGCGCCTGTTCGTATGCCTCATCATCGATCGGATGGTCAAAGGGAACCGTCATGCGTGACAGGGCGACCTGCGAGCCAAACCAGACCAGCACTGCCCCTTCGCCGGATCCGCGGATCTGCACCTGACCGTCTTCGTCCACTCCCGCCACCGCCTCGTCGGTCGCCGTGAACTTAGCCCAGTGAGTGACGTCGACATTGCGACCGTCGTCGTAATGGGCCGTGACGGTAACCGCCAAGGAGTCGCCCGGCGCTACGATGATCTGTTCGGGCGACACACTGATTCGCGTCAGCCTCGGGTCATCGTCCCGCGGCCCCGGCGCACCGGCAGCGATCCAGTCAGCAAGCACCTGATAATCACGCGACCCGGCCACCAGCCGGAGACCGCCTTTGTGAGGCAGAACGCCCGTCGGTTTGGTCAACAACAGGCTGCGCCCGGGATCCGCCGGCTCGATCCGCCGGCCGCGCAATTGGCGCGCGATCGCGTCGTAGTCGGCATCGCTGTCATAGCCTCGCAGCGACAGCCGAAAGCCGCCCTTACCTGCCAAAGCTCCATGACAGGAGCCCATGTTGCAGCCCAATCGCGAGAGCACCGATTGAACTTCGTTACGAAAACTAACACCTGGCTGATCCGCGTCCGGCGCTGCCGAGGATTCGGCATCAGCCTGCTTCGCCACCTCAGCCGCCGCTGACCGTGTGCCCCCATTTAAGAACAGCATCGCCAGGAGTCCGCAGCCAATCGCGAACCGCTTGGGAACCGGATGCAATCGAACACGAAGATTCATGGAACGTGAGATAAGCGAGGAGGATAAAGGCAGGAGAATGGTCGCGTGGATAGCGCGGGCACCAGACCGAAGGCTGCACCCGGCATCGGGTCTTAAAACAATTCCTTGATTTCGCGGACTCCGAAATCGACCAATGGGAATGGGCGACCGCCGGGCCCTGGAAGTTCGGCCTGCAGATCGAGCCCCAGCGAGTGGAAAATGGTGGCAATCACTTCCCCGGGACTCGCAGGACGATCGGCTGGAACGCCGCCGACCGGATCGCTCGCTCCCACCGCTCGGCCACCCTGCACGCCGCCACCGGCAAAGGTGCACGAGAAGCATTGCGGCCAGTGGTCGCGCCCCCCTGCGGGATTGACCTTCGGTGTTCGCCCAAACTCTGCCAGGCCCGCCACCAGGGTGTCACTCAACAGACCTCGTTGGTCGAGATCTTCAATGAGTGCCGAGTAAGCTTGGTCATACATCGGGGCGACGATGTTCTTCATTCCCTCGATGGTCGTGAACGGCTTGCTGCCGTGGATGTCCCAGGTGATCTCATCGAAGACAGTGAGGAACGTGTTGACAGTCACGAAGCGGACGCCGGCTTCGATCAGTCGCCGAGCAAGCAAGCAGCACTGGCCCAAGCGATTCATCCCGTACCGTTGCCGCGTCGCGTCGGTCTCTGCCGTCAGATCAAACGCTTGCCGCGCCTGTGGACTGCTCATCAACCGGTAGGCCGCCTCAAAATTGGCGTTGAGCATCTGTGCCGATTCGGTCGCTTCAAATGACGCGAGCCGGTTCTCAATCGCAGCCCGCATCCGCCGGCGGCGATCGATTCGCACGTCGCCGAGCGTTGCAGGCGGCAGCAGGTCAGGTACCTGGAAACCTGGCTGCGAAGGATCGGCCATCAGTGCAAACGGATCGTATGCCTTCCCCAGGAATCCGCCAGCCTGACCGTTAGGCAGGTTTCCCCCACCGCGTCCCATCGTCTCGGGCAACACCACGTGAGCCGGCAGGTCGCTGCGGCGACCGCGCAAGTACTGCAGCACTGCGCCCGCATGAGGATAGTTCACTCCGCCGGTAAACTGCCGGCCGGTCTGCATCATCTGCCAGCCGGCATCGTGCACCGCGGCTGCGGTGTGATAACACGAACGCACGATCGAGAACCGGTCGGCGACTTCCGCATGTCGCGGCAAAATTTCCGAAATCTGGAAATCCCCGCGCGTGCTGATCGGGCGAAAGGGACCGCGCACTTCGGCCGGCGCTTCGGGCTTCATATCAAACGTGTCGAGTTGGCTCGGGGCACCCAAATTAAAGATCATGATGCACGAGCGTTTATCCTTCGCCGGATCGACGGCCCCCCGCTCCGCAACCGCCAGGTACTGCGGCAATCCCAGCCCAATCGCGCCAAGAGTACCGATCTGCAGAAAATCTCGGCGCGACGTGCCGTTGCAGTCGTGGGACTTGCCCAATCCAGTGAGATTGATCATATCAAGCGACTGATATCGAAAAGGAATGCGAGGCAGGCGGAGGAGCAGGGGCAGAGGAAAGCATCGCCGTGCAGCGGCGGTAAGCTTCCATACCCCGTCAGCTTAACCGAATGGCGGGCCACCTGCCTCAACTTCTAAGGAAAATTAATCGGCGCCGATGGCCTATTGTGCCGGACCGGTACACCCTGCCAGCTGCGCAGTGTGAAGTTGGGTATCTTTACCGCCAGCCGTCGTTTGCTAAGAAACGGCTCGTGACCACGACGCCGAGAAATGAAGGAGCAGATTTCAATTGTCCAGCACTGCGACCAACAGCTTGCTCGCCCGGGAACTTGCAAAGCTCCCGGCAGTCGGCAACGGAACGCTTGGTCAGTCCGATGAGGCGATGAGTGCTACTTTGGGCGCCAGACTGCTCGCGAACTTTCAGCCGCACGAGCGTTTTCAGATGCGGGTCAGTGTTGCTGGCAACGTGGCGCTCGTGCTGCTCCGGGTGAAATCCTACCTCGCCAGTCAAGGCCGGCTCGCTGCCGAGGATCAAACCGGCGCTTCCCCGGTGCCGCACATCTCGGGGGTGCTCCGGTGTGGGCTGATTCACAAGGTATCCGTACTGGTGCATGTTGAAGTGCTGTCTCACGAGCCGGATTTCAGCGTGCTCTCGATCACTGCAGCCGCCAATGAAGGTCTGTTCCATCAACACGCGGCTCAGATCGCCGTCCAGCGGATGGTGCAACAGGTTCGCTCAGCTTGTGGGGCGCGATACGTGACCTGCTGAGTCTTCGGTACAACATGTGCTCTTTACTGGTAGCTTGCGGGGCAGCGGAGTCCCGCTAAACCTGACTATCAGCACAGGACTTGTACGATGACGATGCAGAACGACCTCAACGTTGGCGGTGTGCGCGAAACCGTTGTCGGTGTATTCCGTTCACAATCCGAGGCCCAGCAGGCGGTGCGTGAGCTGAAGGCAGCGGGGTTTGGTGATGACCAAATCGGGATCGCCTCGCAACACACCGAAGGCAGTCATACGGTGGCCGTCGACGATGGTGAAGCGACGAAGGCCAGCACGGGGGCCGTGGCTGGAGCGACAGCGGGCTTGGGAGCCGGAGCGCTGTGGGGCCTGGGAATTGTCGCAGGTGTGCTACCCGCGATCGGACCGGTGATCGCCGGAGGAGCGCTAGCGGCAATTGCTGCCAGCGCCGCCGGAACCGCGGTGGCTGGGGGTCTAGCCGGCGCTCTGGTCGGACTCGGCATCCCCGAAGAAGAAGCCGGATACTATCACAAAGAGTTTGAGCAGGGCCGGACGGTGGTGACCGTGCGCGCGATGGGCGCCAGCTACGACACCGCGCGGACGATCATGGATCGCTACAACGCTTACGACTACAGTCGGCGTGACAGCGTTCACGCCGCTCGGTAGTCGCTGCGCACCGCACGGGAATCAATGCGTTAAGCCCGCCTCCGGTTGATCACCGCGGCGAAAAGTTAGTTGCCTGCGGCGACAAACGTCTTCAGGTGTGCTTCGCGCTGCGCGAGTTCCAGATCGTGCTCGGTCATGATCTGAGCGAGCTGCTGGAGGTTCGTCTGCGGCGTCCACCCCAGCTTTTCCTTCGCCTTGCTCGGGTCGCCCAGCAGCAATTCGACTTCGGCTGGGCGGAAGTAGCGCGGATCGATTTCCACGTAGTCTTGCCAGTTCAACTCGAGGTGGCCAAACACCAACTCGAGGAAGTCGCGGACGCTCTGGGTTTGGCCCGTGGCGATGACGAAATCATCGGGCTCATCGTGCTGCAGGATCCGCCACATCGCCTCGACGTAGTCTTTGGCGTAGCCCCAGTCACGTTTCGCGTCGATGTTGCCCAAATACAGTTTCTTCTGCA